>NZ_BAZI01000035.1 GCF_001310775.1 Stenotrophomonas pictorum JCM 9942 | reverse complement strand
GTTGGAGTTCACCCGAGAGGCGGACAGCGCGGACGCGGCCGTGCGCAGCGCGTTGGCCGACGTGCGCAGCGCCGTACCGTCGGCCAGGTTGATCGAGGTGGCGCCGGATCTCGTCGGGTTGACCGATGTGGCCGAGATCGTCGGCGTGTCGCGGCAGAACATGCGCAAGCTGATGCTGGCCCATCCGGGCAGCTTCCCGGCGCCGGTGCATGAAGGCAGTGCGTCGATCTGGCACCTGGCGGACGTGCTGGCCTGGTTGCAGGCCAAGGGCAGCTATTCGCTGACCAGGGACGTTCAGGAGGTGGCGCGGGTGGCCTTGCAGGTCAATGTGGCGAAAGAAGGCCGCCGGGTGTCACACTCGGCGTCCAAGGAGCTGGAAGCCTTGGTGGGATAACCGCCGTAGCTCCGCTTCATTCCTCTCTCGAACCCGCCCGAACAGGGCGGATTTTCCGTAGATGGACATCGGGCTTCGAGACGCCGCTGCGAGGAGCTTGCTTGCGCTGCTCGACCCACGCTTCCACTTCGGCCAAGTCCCACACGACGCAGCGCGGTGTCAGGTTGAAGCGGCGCGGGAACTCACCGCGGCGCTCCATTTCGTAGATCGTCGTTTCGGCCAGAGGGACGATCTGCCGCAGTTCTTGGCGGCGAATGGTGCGCCGGAAGGGAAGGGGGCTTTGCTTCGGGAACTGCGGCAGCGCCTCGTAGGCTTCCGTTCCCGGCAAGGGGAGCGCGTTGGATGTTTGCGATAGCTGTTCCACCTCGGACTCCATGAGTGCGCTGCATGGAGACATGGTGAAGTTCAGTGCCTATCGGGACAACTTGCTGCGGCGTAGAACAGCGAACTCAAGCGCTCTTGCGGTGTCTTTCGATTTCACTCGACGGCTACTGCAGCTCTTGTTCGAGCCAATGGCTCTTCTTCGGCGACGAGCTGCTTCATTGCGTTCAATTCAACGGTCTGCGCCGCCCTGCGGCGAGCCTCGACCCTTTCAGGTGCCATCTCCAACTGAAATGCGGTCTGCATGCACTCTCCCAGCACGCGCTGGAACTCTAGTTCATCGGTCCGTGCGAAAAGCACGCGTCGATGCGCGTCGTCGATCAGCATCAACCTCACAGGATTTAAGCTAAGGAGATGGCGCCAGCGGCGATCCATTGACACGAAATAGGGGATGAAGAAGGAGCCGGCCTGGCTAGCTGTGGCGATTTGCTCCATAACGCGGAGCAATGTCATGTCCCAGGCCATGCCGCGAATCTTCTGCAACATCTCAGGGGAACTGCCCATGATGGGGCCGAAGAATGGCGATCCCTGGCTAGAGGTCATGCTACTCCAGATCAGCCGCAATTCGGTAAGCGGGATCGACCCTAGTTTATGGATGCTGAAACGGAGCAATTCACGCAGGATGCGATTCTTGTCCCGTTTGCGTTCCTCATGCCAAAGTCGAGCGAACCGCAGTAGCAGCGCCTGCGCTCCAGCGCTCTTTGCTTCGTGATGATCGATATGCTCACTGGCTTGAAACTCCGCCAGGAAGGCTTCGGCATCGGGCCGGAGCAGGGCTTTCAGGTCCTCGTATGAAGCATCGAAAGCGAAGCGGCTGGGATCATCCTGAAAGGCATGCCAATTCAGGTGGTCGAGCATGCGGAAAGCGATCAGCGTATTCAGGGGGCGCTCGTTTGAGGGCTCGTTACGGGCCATGCGCGTGTTCTCGATGAGAAACGGCATCACATCGAACTGCACATGGCGGTTTCGAGCCTTCAGCATGAGAATTTCGATGACCCTATCGCGATCAGCCCGCTGAATGTTCTCGCCGGCGATGACTGCACGCAGCTTCTCTGCGAAATTCGAGTCGAAGCTGAGAGAGAAGTCGATCAGCACGTTCGACCTACCACCTGTGAGACGGGCATGGACGCTGGTTCCGGCCGACATGAAGAACGCACGCGGCCCTTCAAAAAACGAGGTCACGTAGTCGCTGGAGGACACGCTGAGCCCGAGGTCTAAGTCAACGGCACCCGAAGCATCGGTGCAGATGACAGTGCGAATGAATGCGCATTCGGCGGCGTGATTTGCCTCGATCGCATCGAGTGCATCCGCGTCACGACTGAGGAGAGCGGAGAACAGAGCGTCGGCAATGGGAATGTCGGGCATGGACCACTCTTCGGGTTGGAAATATATGCCGATAGCTTTGGGTTTTTCTCCTCGGAGTGTTCCACCTCCAGCTATACGAGAATCGCTCGTAGGTTGTCACGAATGAGACTGGCCACGTCGCTCGCAGGTAGCCTATGCAACCGCCCCAGTTCCTCGACGACGCTCGCTACATCGCTTGGCTGCGAAGGTCTATCGCCAGTGCGAGTGAAGGGGCCATCGGTTTCCGTCAGCATCCGATCTAGAGGGATAGCCTGCACCATCGGTGCGTGCCTCTCGTTGCCCAGCATTCCCGCATTGATCGAGAAGTAGCAGCCCAACTCCAACGCGCGATTCGCCTCGCTCTTTGTTCCCGTGAACCAGTGGAGAACGATTTTTCCGCGCTCGGGCGGTAGATGTGCCTCGACAAGATCGAGTACCGCCTTGGCCGATCTAATGCTGTGGACTGTGATAATTTTGTCACCGGCCTGCGCGCAGCGCTGCAACACGTGCTGGAACACTCGCTTCTGCGCATCGAGCGACTTGAAGTACCGGGGGCCGGCGTCCAACCCGACTTCGCCGATATAGCGTGTCTCCCCAAGGTATTGATCCCATAGCTCGATCTCGCTTTCACGTTCCGCGACCAATTGCGGATGCAGCCCTAGTGCCGCGCGAACATGCTTCGTGCGCTGCGCTAGTTCGTGATTGCGAGGCCAGGCGCGAGGTGTCGTCGTCACCGTCAGAGTGAACACGCCGGATGCCTCCGCGTCTTGGACCGCCGCGGCATGGTTCGGGTAGAGGTCAAGATGGCAGTGGAAGTCCACGAGCCCCGCAGTGGCGATCACGCGCGCATCCTCGTCAACTCGGTCTCGCCTCGGCACCGTCGATGAGCCGTGCGACTTCGCCGAGGCCACGCCGGTAAACATCGGCAAGCTGATCTAGGTGCGCGGCTTCATCCGCAAGCGAGCCAGGCTTGTGGATTAAGAGGTTCGCGAGCTGCGGCTTGCCTCTCAAGCGCTCGATCGCGTACTGAAACGACCTGACCTGTACTCCGGTCGCTTGGCGCGTGTCCAAGGGCTGCGCATGAAGATCGGGAACGGTGTACGTTGTCGGGTCGTATCCAGTACCCCATGCCGCCATCAACGCCGCGCGGCGGATCAGACATGGCAAGCAATAGCCACAGTGCTCAATGCCATGTCCGAGCCATCGTGCTTTGGCGGGGGATGAGCACGACAACGAATCCGTCACCAACTCTTTCAAGAGGGTTGAGTTGCGGCAAGCTGCGGCCATCTCGCCCTTCGTCTTGTCCCAGTACGGGTTTCGAACCTCTCCATCTATGTTGAGTGCGACAAGCAGGTCGTTCCACCTTGCCATGTAGTACGGGTGCGTGGTGCGGGTACTGTTTGACCCCAACCGCAGGGGGTCCAAAGGCACATTCAGCGCGATCAGCCATTCTCGGGGACGCGCAGGACGAAACGGTGCCCAAGTCCAGTGCCCGCAAACACGCCGAGTGCGAAGAACAGGAACGACCTGCCACGCGTGCTGTCCTCGGAACCAACATCCGCCACCAGGCCCTTCTTGAAGGTCATGCCTACACGCAGCCGCTCAAAAGAGGACTTTGCGTAGTGCTTTCTCAAATCAGTGAACAGCTTGCCCTGCGCGTCGCTGATTGCACCTTCACCGAAGTGACTGACCAGGAGGGGAGTGGCGTCGTCTTCCAACAGGTCGATGGCTCCGATCAAGCTATCCAGTCCACCCGAGAACAGACTGACGGAATCGAAGGGAGGAGCGATCAAACTCGGGGGCGCCGCTTGGGCGATTGCCGCGAATCGATCTGGACGTGCCCTGAAGCCGATCGTCCAGCGATCGCCCGTCAAGAAGTCCAGAGACTTCTTGAGGATAGGCGCTGCTGCGCTCCAGCGAGCCGGGTCGCTGACCGGCACGACCAACCGTATCTCGCGCGTCCACGAATCTTGGGACTGTTCAGTGCGAGAGATGCGAGTATCGGCCGCATGGACATGGGCGGCCAGTACCATCAGGTCGATGCCGATTTCCGAAGGAAACACGCCGATCTTCTTCAGACTCGTGAGCGCGCCTCCGATACCGTGGTCTAAGGATTTCTCGCCAGCGACGAGTTGCAGGTAAGTCGTCTGTTCATCGACGCCCGCCGTCACATCAAAGCGGTCGTCTGGGCCAAAGCGGCCCGCCAGGAGTTGTCGCTTCATTGATTGGCCTCTGCGTCGCCGAGGGTCTGCAAGATTGCAAATGCGGACTCGTACACAGCGTCCACGAAGCCTTGAATCCGTTCTGGAGTGAGATTGGGTGTCTCCGCCCGTGCTCGCGTCAGTGCATCGCTCACTCCGCCTCGGATGAAGTCGCGCAACTGTTGCTCGACGCGATGCGCAGCCTGCGCATCGGTTGGCATGGTTACGGCTTTGGTTCCGATGTCGTTGCAGATGCGCGCCTCGATCGCATGGGTGGCATACAGCTCGAATACCGTCTGCATTTGATCGGGGGTAAACGTGGTCAGATCGGTGAGTCCTTCGCTCGCCAGTTCAACGATGGTTTCGATGTAAGCCTCGCGGGCAATGCCTTCATCAACCGTGCCCGCACCTGGGCAGACGTAGTCGGCCAGGCCCACGAAAATCTCAGTGATCGGGCGGCCTGCCAATGATTCCAGATCCAGGGCGCGCAAGGCCTCACGCACCCCCCGCGCTTGCGCATCGGCCAAGAAGCCAAGGAGCCGCGCGCCCGCTCCCCGAGATGCACCCATGCGTTGGGCAGCTTGGCGCGAGCCCCCGGCGGACGTTGAGACGTATCTGGAGACGGCTCGGCCCAGACTGGCTCGATCGCTGCCGCCGGAGCCGGCAAATCGAGTGAAGCTGTTGCGCGCGCCAGAGAAGCGTTGCGGGTCCGCTGTCTTGGGAATAGGCGGGCGATTCGGCGGCGCCGGTGGCGCGGTGCCGTCCGCAGGCGGCTGGCCGTCAGGGCCTGCACTATCGCCCGGAGGGGCGGCAGGGCGACCACCGCCACCTGCGTCGCCCAGCCATGACGGGACGAGTGGTGTCCCGCCGCCTGGGCCACCGTAAGCTGTCGAGGTTCCCATCAGCGCCCTCCCTTCATATCCTTGAGTGCCGCTTCGGCGCTGGCTTTGAGGCCGGGATTGCCGGTGACTTTGCTCCAGTCTCCGAGCAGCTTCGTCAGGCGAGTCGCGCATTCGGTGTCTTTGATGACGCCTTGCCAGCCGCTGACGACCCAAGGCCCGCACTTGCCACTTGGCAGTGCCTCCAGGAAGTCCATCAACCGGCTCTGGAGGCCGGGCTGCGCCCTCACAAGGACGGCGAGACCATTGACACCTGCCGGTCTGGTGTCGAAAGCGCCCGTGCCCATGATCTTGCTGCGCACAGCCTCGAACACCTTCTCGGCTTCGGGTTGCACGAGTTGCTTCAATTCGGCTTCGTAGCCTTGGACGGTCATCTTGCCGCCGAACAGCTTCTCGACCACGCCAGCCAAGTGACCCAACACCGACACCGGGCCGAAGTAATCCTTCTTGTCTTTTGTCACGAACAGGTAGGGGCGCAGATCGAGTCCAGACAGCTTCGGCGAGAGGCGCGACCAGTCGCGTACCGTCTCCGACGCCTTCCACTCAGTCAACACGGCGTTGTCGGATGCAGGGGCGGGCTCGGCGGCTTTCTGCCCCTTGGGCTCACCATCTTTATCGTTAGCTATCGCAAGGCTTTTCTCCAGTGCTTCAAGGTCTTCGCACAGGCCTTGCGGATGGATTGCCGCAACGAACGCAATTTGCTCGAACAACCTTGGGATGAAGCGTTCCGCGAGCATCAACTTCGCGAGCACGGGTAGTTTGATGTCGTCGCCAAAACCGCGCGCGTTCGCGGTGCGCTCGCGCAACAACAGCGTGTTGAGGAAGCGCTTGATCTGGCGCGGGTTGCCCTTGGTTCCGCTCGCAGGATGGGGCCGATCTGGTCGCTGAGTGCAAGTGCATTGTTCGCCTTCTCGGCCTGCTTGCCGAGCGCTGTCTTGACCGTCGCGGCATCCAGACCACCGCTGGTCCAAGGCCGTTTCAGATTCTCCCGTGCCACGGCGATCAGCTTTTCATAGTCCGCGTTGTTCTCGCCGACCTCGGCGCCAGCCAGCAACAACGTCACGTAGATTCGCGTCTCGGTCTCTCCCAAGGCCGGAATGCGGAACGGAACCTGGATGAGCTTTTCGAGGTAGTTGCGGGCGTAGTCTCTCGGTCCGGTGCTGTCGGGTAGATCGGGAAAGTGCTTGCGCACCGCGTATTCGATCATCGCCTCGTCGGCTGCGACGACGAATGCCGTCTGTGCAGTGAACACGAACAGCCGGATCGCTTCGAGGGTTTCAATGGCTGTGTCGGGCAGGCAGCGATCGAGGTCGTCAATCAGGACAACGAGCTGTTTGATACCTGCATCTTTCAAAAGCTGGTCGAACGCCTTTCGGAAAGCCTCCACTTCCTCCGGCACATTCTTGGACTCACCCGGCTTCAACACGGCCTTCACCTCGTCGATGGCTGTCGAGAGGTTTTCTTTAGTGACGAGCTTGGAAGGGTCTGCCATCAACGCTTCGAGCGAGCCGACGATGGCTCCGATTTGTTCGGGCGTCGGAATGCCTGTAAATGCGGTTAGCGCCAAGCCACCGGCCCGCTTGGCGACCTTCAGCCAATCGATGCGACGGAAGACATCCTTGACGGCTACTGCCGCCTTCTTTAGGGCTGGACGTTTCTCGACCAAGCCCGTAACGATCCCCTCGATCAAGGCGATCTTCGCATCCTCGAAGCCCTGGAAGCGCCATCCATTGAACTTGAGGCACAGGACATCGTCCTGGTCAGCGAAGCCGGCCTCGATCATCTCGAGCACGCTGGACTTACCCGCACCCCAGTCGCCGTGCACGCCGATCGTCACTGGATGGTCGGGCTTAGCACGAAGCAGCTCGATGATCGTGCTGGCAATCGCCTCGTTGTTCAGCAGATCGACTTTGGTTTCGTTATCGGTCAGAATCACTCGTCTCCTCCCTGTTCATCCAGCATCGCCAGCACGTTACTCTGAGAGCGCAATAGTGCGGCCGTGCCTGCTCCGACGCAGCGGCGCAGCCGATCATCGTCCAGGTTCTCCAGGCCGTCCGCGTTGTGGACACCGATGGACAACAGTGCCAGGCATTGGCCCCGCGTCAGCCGCACCGAGACTCTCGTGAGGAGCAGGGCGGTGGAGGGCAACCCGAATTCGAGCCGCTGAAGAATCTCGTCCAAGCTCTTGAGGAAATCGGGCTGATCGGGGAAGAGTGCCGCGAGAATCTGATGCGCGGAGCGCAAGTGAAAGCGCGTCGCATCGGCGATGCCGATGATGTTGCCGTATCCGATGGCACCGCCAAATGGGGTCGTGGAGTAGTGCTTCTCCAGTACGTCAACGGGCGTTCCCTCAATCCAGTCATACAGCAGCGCAGCTCGCTTGCAGCGAGCCCAGAACTCGATCTGGTCGCGGCAATACCGTTGCAGCATTTGAGGCATTTGATGCCCGAAGCGCTGCGCTACCTCGCCAGCGCGCACACTCTCTGACTGGCCTTTCTTCATGACCGGCGTGTAGATGGCGTCCAGTTCATCCAACACCTGCACCATTGCCAAGATGTGACTGGGCGGCGTCTGCGCCACATTCAGGCGTCCCATCAACTCGACTAGGCGCAAGCTCGACTCGAATGACAAGGACGAAGAACCGCAGGCACGGCCAAGCAGCGTCAAGTGAATGAGATTGCCTTCGCGCTCGGCTAGTCCCGCCTGCAGGAGGCGATCGACCAGCGTGGTCACGTCTCGCTCCACCATCGCGACCCATTGCGGATTCGCACGCGACGCCGAATATCCTCCGAACGTATTGACCAGCAACCCCGGGATCTCATCGGCGCGAACGCCGCGCACTTGACTAAGCAGGCGCAATGCCCATGTCGGCAGGTCGCGCTGCTGGAAGGAGGACTTCACGTCCTCGGGTACGCCGAGCACGTAGCGCTGAAAAAGCTGCGCACGTTCCATCGGCGTATTCGCCAAGATGATTGCCTTGCCAGTCTCGTTGAAGCCCAGCCGGCCGGCACGACCCGCCATGTTCTTGTACTCGGCCACGGTGAACTGTCGGCCATCTTCACCGACGAATTCGTTCTCGGCGAGCACGACCGTCGATGCCGGGGTGTTGATGCCGGCCGCCAAGGTCGTCGTGGCGACAAGTGCGTGAATACCACCCGTGGCGCTGCGATACCCCTTCTCGACCGCCTCGCGCTCTGCGCGCAGCAAGTTGGTGTTGTGAAAAGCGGTGCCGCCGGCTAGGCATTCCCGCAAGTCCTGTGAGGCGCCGGTCAGGTCCTGGGTCGGCAGAACGTCGAGGATGGCGGTAGCCGGTGGCAGACCCAGTTCCTTGGCAAGGTACTTCGCGCAACCTTGGGCCGGACCGCGCATGTTACGGAAGATCAACAGCTTCTCGCCCTGTCCCACCAGTTGTTGTGCCAGAGGCACGATCACGTCCTGGGAACTGGGCTTGTCCCGGCGTTGCACGATGCGGTGTGAAGGCAGCAAGGCCTCGGTCTTCGTGCTCCCATCGGTATCGATGTGCTGGAATGTACCGCGCCGGTCGAGCACGCCTTCGACCAGCGGCACAGGCCGCTCGCGCGACAGTAGGAGAGGAACGCCGAGCCAGCGGTCAAAGCTGTTCAGATTGCCGATGACCGCCGAGAGGATTACGAGCTGTGGCTCGATGCCTCGTTGGCGCGCCCGCAAGAGCAGCGAGAAGATCAGTTCAACCGTGATGCCGCGCTGCGGGTCGGTGATGAACTGCCCTTCGTCCAGCACGACGAGACCGAGTTGATTCAGAAGGCGAGGGGAGCCGAGTGCGAGGTTGAGGAAGGTTTCGTAGGTGAAGAATCCCAAGTCGTAGCGTCCGGCCAGGACGGGTCCGATGCCATCGGTAGCGTCTCCGCTGCAACGGGCCACACGCAAACCGGCGGCCGCATAACGCTCGGTGAACTCCTCGAACTTTTCGTTGACCAGTGCGCGGTAGGGTAATAGGAACGCCGCCTTCTTGCCGGAGGTGACGGCTTGAATCGCCGCCACTTCGCCGATCAATGTCTTGCCGGAGCTTGTGGGCGCGACGACCAAGAGAGAGTTGCCACCGAGCACGCCGAACTCGTTGACCGCCCTGAGTTGCAACGCGTTGAGGCCTTGCGGGAAATCCGCTGCCCACTTCTCGACAATCTCTGGAGGGAAGCCGTGGGCAGAAAACTCCGCGAACGGTCCCGACATCTGCTGCACGGCTCTTGCGGGGAAGGCCGCGGCGTAGTTGTCGCCGCGCTTGAGCGTCGGGAACGTCAGTCCACCCCGCACGCTGCCCAGGAACACGGGCGTTTGCGTGACGCTGATGCGCTCCGCTTCGACGCGCGCGAGCCGGATGATCTCTCCTGCGATCTCAGGAAAGCTGACTGATTCGCCTGCTGCGCCAGTCAAGGCCTCGATCACGGCGTGGGTGAGCAGCCCGTGCCCGGTGCCCGGTTGTTCCCATGCTGATTCGTTGGTTGCGCAGGCGGCTAGGAGGATGCGCCCCTCTCCGTAGATGCCGGTGAGCGCGAATGCATTGCGTGGACGCGCTGCTGTCTCCAGCACGCGCGCGGGCGCCTGGCCGCTGAAACAGCAATCGAGAATGCACAGGACCGCGCGGGCCTTCGTCGTCTTGAAGGTATCCGCCAAGCCAGCCATCGACAAGGCTGTTCCTGCGAGGTCGCTGGCGTCCGTGTCGAACAACACCAGATTGCCGTCTGGAGAACCATGCCCAGCGAACGCGATGACCACCACGTCATCCGCGCTCGCGGCGGCCAAGGTGCCGAGCATGGAATCCGAAACTTCCGCGTGTGTCGCGGCTTCGTCCACCAGTAGACGGGCACTCAGACCTTCGACCGTGTCGGTGAACAATGCCCACAACGCAGTGGCGTCACGGCGCGCTCCGCTCAATTCGGGTATGGAGCTATCGAGGTGCTTGTTGATGCCTACGAAGATTGCTTTGATCGCCATGTGCACCCCTTATTCGATCCGCGCAAGGAGTTGTTCGATTACGTCGCTGGCCTGCCGCTGCCGCAACGCCCGCGCTTCGCGCTGCTCAGATTCATCGCCTTCGCCCAGCTCGAATTTGGCAACCGACACCGGGCCATCCTTGCGATAGCCCTCGGTCTTATCGTCGCTCGTGAAACGGCTGCGCAGGATCGTCAGCGCAGCCTCGATGACGGCGCCATGTTTGCCACTTCGCTCGTTATGGAAGGCTTCGGCTACAGCGTCCATGCCTTCGGGTGCGTGCTCGATGCAATAAATCAGATCGTGCGCATCCTTGCGCTCGAAACGCTGGTCGAACGCGAAGGACTTCAAGCAGGTGAAGCTGACAAGGCTGGCATGCTTGATCTTCTCGGTAGCGACGCCGTTGCCACCCAGCAACTCGGCCTGGATTTCGGTGATCTGGTGCAGGTCGAAGACGATGGACGAATGCGGTATGTTCAAGGCTGAGATCGTGCCTTCGGTCGGCAGCGGTTGCACCTTGCCGCCGGCGATGTCCGGCGCGTCCGCGAGCAGTTCCAGCACCATCAGCGCGCCATGTTCGGTGCGGGTCTGCCAACGCCACGAGAGCTTCTTCCCCACGTCGTTTTCGGCGCGTTCGAAGCCCATCTTTTTGAGGTTGTCCTCCAGCGTGTGATACGCCTCGGTGTCGGCCAGGATCTGCAGGTCGATTACGATGTCAACGTCCAGCGTGCCTGCGTGCGCCGGCACCACAGGCGGTCGCGCGGCGACGAGATACCGCGGCGTGAGCCCGCCGACCAGGTAGACCGAATCCTTCCACGGCCCGAGACCGCGCAGCAGCGTTACAAGGACACGCTCGCAGTCCGCCGTGTATTGGTCGCTGTAGCCGTCGAACGTTGCAGGCTTGGCCATCAGAAGCCGATCCTTTCCTTGCGGAAGTGTCCGGCCATTTCCTTGGAGCGGCCTTCGCCGCGCAACAGGTCGAGATAGATTTGAATGGGGCTCGCCAGCCACAGGCCATCGACCTTCTCGCGAAACAGCAGTTCTCCCGGCGACTTGGCCTCGATGACGGCCAAGTTGGCGCCTTCGTTGACGACGCGCGCATCGAGGTCGCCGATCGAGGCATCGGCGCTCGCACCGATTAGCACCCGCATACGAACCTGGGAGACGCTGGAAAGGAATGGTGCATAGCGCTGCGCGGCGGCCTCGTGGCTGACTGCGTACTGGACGTCGTGCGCGTCGAAGACTTGGCCGATTTGCGCCATCAGCGTATCGGCCTTCGCGCCTGGCACGTAGTACCGGCGCAGGGTCGGCTGACGGATAGTTGCAAGTTCCTTGGCCCATGCGTCCAGCAAGGCTGCCGGCTCCCGTAGGTAGCGCTCCTTGCTCGGACCCTGCCCACGCGCTTCCAGCCAGTCAAAGCGTTCCAACTCGGTCAGCACTTGCGAGGCGGTGGCGGGCGACACCATGGCTTGCTGTGCCAACTCGGTGACGCCGAACCAGCTTTGATGCTGGACCAACAGGGCGTGAAGCACTTGGGCGCGCCGTCCGGTAAACAGCGTGCGCACCGACTTCGCCAGGGCCTTGGGTGGCGGTTTGTCGATATAGAGGTATGCACCTGGCGCAGGCAAGTACAGGCTACCGCCGCTGTCGTAGTAGCCGACGCGCTCACTTCGGAGTAGTTCCTTCGCGCCTGGGGAGATGGATTCGGCGACGAGGAACGACAAAGGCTTTTCCCCGTGCCCAGCAGGCCTCTCGTGGCTCGCCGCCCGAAGCTGCCAGATCACCTGGCGCACATCTCGGGGAAAGACGGCCTTCTTGGCTTCAAGCAGTAGGACGAAGGACTTGCCGGCGACGTGCAGATCGACCTGAGCATCGTACCCACGGTCATCGTGCGTGCCGACGGGTTCCCAATGGTCGAAGTCGGCCTCCACCTCCGGAAGCTCCCGCAGGGCGTCAAGGAAGCGCGCAATCAACTGTTGTTCGGTCAGGCTGGACTCAAACATGCGGGCAGTGGTGGCTCGTTTGCTGTTCAGTAAATATGGGTACCTTACCGAATATTCGGCCAAATGGCAATTTTTACTGCGCAGTGAAGAATGGCTCCTGCCGGGGCTCGACTAAGCCCCTGTCGCGCGTTCTGGCGTTTCGCCGTCGGGTTCGCGGGCTGTCCCCACGCCTCGTGCCGAGTCGCGGCCATCCGGCTTTGATCCTTGGCGCCTCCGCCCTGGCGGGCCTGCGCGCTCCGCTTGCCAAGGGCCGGGGTGCGAGGGAGTGGGGCGGTCTTGCTGTTCCCTTCACCGTATCACGCGTTCTCGCCGTCAAGGGCGGCGCGCGCTTGTGCGCGCTTGCGTCCTGGCGGCCGTCTGCGACCCCTGACTGCTTGCGCTGCGCCGTGCTGGCCACGGTTCCGGGCAATTCCGCCCGAGCAACCGGAGCGCGATCATGTCGCAACTGTCCTTTTCCTCGTTCGATGCCTCGCTGATGGTGCGCGATGCACAAGGCCGCTACCTGCTGGCGACGGCAGACCAGATTCTGGAGGCCGCGCGCCAGGCCATCGAGCACAAGATGCAGCGCGGTACCTCGTTCAGTTCGCCGGCGGCAGTCAAGGAGTACCTGCGCGCCAAGCTGGCTGGCTTCGAGCACGAAGTGTTCGCGGTGCTGTTCCTCGATACGCAGCATCGCCTGATCGAGTACGCGGAGATGTTCCGCGGCACCATCGACAGCGCATCGGTGTATCCGCGCGAGTTGGTCAAGGAGGCGCTGCGGCTCAATGCGGCGGCGGTCATCGTTTCGCACAACCACCCGAGCGGAAATCCCGAGCCGAGCGGCGCCGACAAGGTGTTGACCCAGCGACTCAAGGAGGCGCTGGCGTTGGTGGATGTCCGCACGCTGGATCACATCGTCGTGGCGGGCGGCAGCACCATGTCCTTCGCCGAACGCGGCCTGATCTGACCGAGGGGGCTTCGGCCCCCTTTTTGCTGCGCCTGGTGGCGCGACTCCGGCCCTCGCGGGCCTGCGCGTGCTGCGCACTTGTCAAAAACTGGGGTGCGCGGAGGTGTGAGGGAGGCGGTCTTGCTGTTCCCTTCATCGTGCCACGGCGTGCTCGCCGTCAAGGGCTGCGCGCCGATGGCGCTTGCGGCCTGGCGGCCGTCGTTGACCCCTGACTGCTTGCGCTGCGCCGTGCCCCGGAAGGGTCGGGCAATTCCGCCCGGCATCCTTTCAGGAGTTCACCATGAACAACGCACTCATCACTGACGAGCAGCGCATCGTGCTGCTGGCCAACGGCCGCGCATCCTTGGAGAACGCGGACTTCGATCCGGCGCCCGTGGTCAAGCTGTTCACGCCGGACGCCGGCGCGACCTGGCTGCTGACCGAGATTGATCCCGACGACCACGACCGCGCCTTCGGTCTTTGCGACCCGGGCCTGGGAGAGCCGGAAATCGGCTGGGTCAGCCTGGGCGAGCTGGCGACGGTGCGCGGCTGGCTGGGCCTGCGATCGAGCGTGACCTGTCGTTCCGCGCCGAGAAGCGGTTGAGCGCCTATGCGCGCGATGCGCGGCTGGCCGGGCGGATCGCTGTCTGACCTGGCCCTTGGAGCGCCGCAAGGCGCTCCTATCCACTAGCTTAGCTCAATGCGGCTTCTTCTCGCCAGAGCGCAAGGTCAAGACTCGCATACCGCTCGCGGTGACGGCCACAGTGTGCTCAAACTGAGCGGACAGTTGCCCGTCGCACGTGACGACCGTCCAGCCATCGTCTTCCGTCCGAACGGCCCGCCGGCCTTGATTCACCATAGGCTCTATGGTGAACACCATGCCTTCGCGCAATACCAAGCCGGTTCGTGGCTTGCCCCAGTGCAGCACCTGGGGCTCCTCGTGCATTTCACGGCCGATGCCGTGGCCGCAATACTCTCTGACCACCGAATATCCATTCCTGCGGGCGTGCCGCTCGATGGCATGCCCCACGTCACCGAGCGTGGCACCTGGGCGGACGGCTTGAATGCCTTTCCACATCGCCTCATAGGCCGTCTGCACGAGCCGCCTGGCCGGTAGCGCCACCTCGCCCACCAGATAGGTCTTGCTGGAATCGGCGATGTAGCCATTCTTCTCCAGCGTGATGTCGAAGTTCACGATGTCCCCATCTTGCAGGATGTCCGCAGCGGAAGGCACACCGTGGCAGACCACGTTGTTGCGGGAGGCGTTGAGCGCATAGGCGTAGCCGTACTGGCCTTTGCTGGCTGGACGTGCATTGAGTTCATGGACGATGAGGCCATCTACCAGATCGTTGATCTGCATGGTGGACATGCCGATCAGATCCAACCGATCGAGATGGCCGAACACCTGCGCCAACAACTGGCCCGAATCTGCCAGAAGCGCGATTTCTTCCGGTCGCTTGGTCATGCCGATCCCATCTTGACAGGTTGTGCCACAACGCCTGCGGCCCGCAGTTCACGAGCAACGATCTCGTTGAAGCTCTGCGTCGGATTCATTTCGCACAGTATGCCGATCTTGATCCAGAAGGCCGCCTGCGCGTTGATCGACCGACACGACACGGCGCTTGCTTTGCGCAGTTGATCGTGCAGATCGTCGTCGATGTTCACTATGCCCATGAGCTTTGGTTTATATGAAACATATATGAATCATATGTTCACCCTGCTGGTGGCGCAAGTGACCTTCTGACGCGATCTGAGGCCGATGGCCTAGAAGTCCGGGCGTCCCCGGCCAAGAAACATGGCCGGTCGCGCTGTCGTGCGCGTGGCGCATCGAGCCGCCTGCGGCGTCTCGCCCCTGACGGGCTTCCATCGTCCCC
>NZ_BAZI01000034.1 GCF_001310775.1 Stenotrophomonas pictorum JCM 9942 | reverse complement strand
CCGGCAGCGGCCGCAAGGCATTGCCCGGTGCCAACGCCACCGCCCGCGCGCGCAGCTGCGCACCTGAATCCAGCGCGAGGGTGAAGCCCTCGGCATCGGCTTGCAGCGCCCGCACATGTTCGGCGCGGACCTGCAACTGCGCGATGCTGGCAGCGGCGGTCTGCTGCAGGCGCAGGCGCAGGTAGTCCGCATAGTGCTGTCGCGGCACGAAGCGGTGGGCCAACGTGTCGCGATCCAGCGCCGGGAAGGCCTGCACGTCCTGCAGGTAATCGAGAAAATCCTCCGGCTGCGCCGCAAAACCGCTCATCTTGGCCACCGGCACATTGAGCAGGTGCTCTGGATAGGTCGTGGCGTACGCCACGCCCCGGGCCAAGGGCAGATCGGGCTCCAGAATCAGCACCCGCAGCGGCCGCTGCGCCTCACGCAGCACGCCAATAGCCGTGAGGGTGCCGGCAGCGCCACCACCGATGATGGCCAGGTCGTACAGATGCGGAGTATCGATAACGCTCATAGGCCCGATTGTAGGGGATGGCATGCCCGCGGCTGATGCCGTCAGGGCAGGTGCCCATGGGCGTGATACCCGCGATGTTTCATTCCGCAGAAACGCAGAACCCGCCTTGCGGCGGGTTCCGGATGAAACGCAAAACCGGCAATCCCGGGGGATTACTTGATCTTGCCTTCCTTGTACATCACGTGCTTGCGCACCACCGGATCGTACTTCAGGAATTCCATCTTCCCCGGGGTGTTCTTCTTGTTCTTGTCCGTGGTGTAGAAGTGGCCAGTGCCGGCCGAGGAAATCATACGGACCTTATCGCGCTTACCTGCCATGATTATTTACTCCTCAGACCTTTTCGCCGCGGGCACGCAGCTCAGCCAGACGGAATCGATACCGTTCTTGTCGATGGTGCGCAGTGCATGCGCGGAAACACGAAGCTTGACCCAGCGGTTCTCGCTGGCAACCCAGAAGCGGCGCTCATGCAGGTTCGGCAGGAAACGACGGCGGGTCTTGTTGTTGGCGTGCGAGACGTTGTTACCTGTCTGCACACCCTTACCGGAAACTTGGCATACGCGGGACATTGCGCACCTCGATAATATTGATGACTTCCTTAGCCAGGAAGACGGCGGCCCCGGCGGTTGCCCGCCACGCGTCATGGGAATCAAAGGGTTACGCTGTCGAGGATGTCCGGATGACGTGTTCCCGGCCACCGATCCAGAGGTTTCCGGACACAGCGAGCCGGAAATTATGCCCAAGGACAGGCCAAAGCGCAAATCCACGCCCGGAACACGGCGACCGGGGGCTATTCCGGGGCAAATGCCAAGGCCCGGCGCCAGCGCAACGGCTGGGTGGCCCGGCCCGGATCGGGTGGGAACACGGTCAGGTAGCCGGCAGCGATGGCCCGTTCACGCAAGCGCTCACCGACGCCTTCGGCCACTTCCACCTCGACATGGGTCACGTGCCCCTGGGGGTCGACATCCATCGCCCACACCAGCCGGCCCACCCATTGCCCGGCCGGGATCGACGCATCGTAGTTCGGGCGGCCAGCCACATAGGGAACCGAGCGCGTCAGGTAGTGCGGTGAATCCTCGATACGCGGATCGACCGGACCTTGGCCGTCCCGGTACGGCCATCGCCGAGGACGACGTGCACCGTCCAGTCCCCCGCCGCGCGCCCAGCGGCCAGATCGGCCGGGTAGCACCGTTTGATTCCGCGATAGTCATCATGCTGCTGCAGTGACACCTGCGCACCCTCGGCATCTCGCAGTTCAATCTGCAAGCCGCCCACATCCGTGGAAACCGCATTGGCGGCAATGCAGATCTGATGGCCGTGGTCGCCCTGCATGACGAACTGGCGGGTCTGCTGGCGGGCCAGCGCATCCACCGGCGGCTTGGACCACAAGAACTCGATGTAGAGGTCAGGCGCCTGAGCGGCAACATTGCCGCCACCGAGCAACAGCAGCCCCATCACCACAAACTGACACACGCGCATTGACTGCCTCCCGGAGCCGACCACCGGACTCTAGCAAGTCCGGTGCTGCCCATCCCGACAGGCAGTCAGTCTTTGCGGTGCAGCCAGCAGTACAGCACCGGCAATACCAGCAGGGTCAGCAGCGTAGAGGAGACAATGCCGCCGATCACCACCGTGGCCAGCGGCCGCTGCACTTCCGAGCCGGCACCGACGTTGAAGGCCATCGGCACGAAGCCCAGCGATGCGACCAGGGCGGTCATCAGCACCGGTCGCAAACGGCCCAGCGCGCCTTCGCGCACGGCCACATCGAGACTTCGGCCCTGTTCGCGCAGGTGGCGGATGAAGCTGATCATCACCAGACCATTGAGCACGGCCACACCGGACAGCGCGATAAAACCGACGCCGGCCGAGATCGACAACGGAATGCCACGCACCGCCAGCGCCAGCACGCCACCGGTCAAGGCCAGCGGCACGCCGCTGAACACGATGCTCGCATCGCGCGCCGAGCCGAAGGCCCAGAACAGCAAGGCGAAGATCAGCAGCAGAGTCACCGGCACCACCACCGCCAGACGCTGGCTGGCCGAGATCAACTGCTCGAAGCTGCCGCCGTATTCCACCCAGTAACCGGCCGGCACTCTCACCTGCGTATCGATAGCCTGTTGCAGCTCGCTGACGAAACCACCCAGATCGCGGTCACGTACATTGGCGGTGATGACGATGCGGCGCTTGCCGTAGTCACGGTTGATCTGGTTTGGCCCTTCGCTGCTTTCGATGCTCGCCAACTCACGCAACGGAACCGTGCGCGCATCACCGCTGCGCCAGCCACCCGCACGGCTGGACTCATCCGCACTGTCCTGTGCCAGTGCGGGCTCCAGCGACACCGGCAGATCGGCCAGTGCCGCAGGTCCTGGCGGATGGTTTCCGGCAGGCGGACGACGATATCGAAGCGTCGATCACCTTCGAACAATTGCCCGGCCACACGCCCGCCTACCGCGGTGGAAACCGTGGACTGCAGCTGGCCCGGGTTGAGTCCATACCCCGCCAATGCCGCACGATTCGGCGTGACCGTCAGCAGAGGTAGACCACTGGTCTCCTCCAGGCGCACATCGGCCGCACCGGGCACCGTGTTGGCCACCGCGACGATGCGCCGGCCCACTTGCGCCAGCGCTTCCATGTCATCGCCGAACAGCATCACCGCCACGTCGGCACGCACGCCAGAGATCAACTCGTTCATGCGCATCTGGATCGGCTGGGTGAACTCGTAGTTGTTGCCCGGCAACTCCTCCACCGCGGCCTCCAGCTCGGACAACAGCTGGGCGCGCGGTTTGCGCGGGTCCGGCCACTGCTTGCGTGGCTTCATCATGATGAAAGTGTCGGCGACCGAAGGCGGCATCGGGTCGGAGGCGACTTCCGGTGTGCCGATCTTGGAGAACACCTTGTCCACTTCCGGCAGCTGCTGCAGGCGTGCTTCCACCTGCTTCTGCATGTTCACCGACTGGGAGAGGCTGGTACCGGGAATGCGCATGGCATGCATGGCGACATCACCTTCATCCAGATTGGGCACGAACTCGCTGCCCAGCCGCGTCGCCAGCAAGCCACAGCCGACCACCAGCACCAGGGCGCCGGCAACCACCAGGCGCCCGCGTCGCATCACCCACGCCAGCAACGGCGCATAGCGTGCGCGCAGCCATACCATCAAGCGGTTCTCCTTCTCCTCGATGCGGCCACCGAGGAACATGGCAATCGCCGCGGGAACGAAGGTCAGCGACAACAGCATCGCGCCGCTCAATGCCAGCACCACGGTGATGGCCATCGGGTGGAACATTTTTCCTTCGACGCCGGTCAGCGCGAAGATTGGCAGGTAGACCGCGGTGATGATGCCCAGGCCGAACAGGCTGGGCCGGATGACTTCGGCGGTGGCACTGGCGGTTTCGGCAAAGCGTTCCTCGCGGGTCATCGCCCGGCCCAGCGCATGGGTGCGTTCGCCGAAGCGGCGCAGGCAGTTCTCGATGATGATCACCGCACCATCGACAATCAGACCGAAGTCCAACGCGCCAAGGCTCATCAGGTTGGCGGACACACCACCGCGTGCCATGCCGGTCAGGGTGAACAGCATCGCCAGTGGAATCACCGCGGCGGTGATCAGCGCCGCACGGAAGTTGCCCAGCAACAGGAACAACACCACGATCACCAGCAGCGCGCCTTCCAGCAGGTTCTTTGCCACCGTTCCAATGGTGCGATCCACCAGCGCGGTGCGATCATAGCTGGCGGTGACGGTGACCCCGATAGGCAGGCTGCGCTGCGCCTGTTCCAGCTTCGCCGCAGCCGCGCGCGCCACCTCGCGGCTGTTGGCACCCACCAGCATCACCACCGTGCCCATCACCACTTCGTGGCCGTTCTGGGTGGCGGCACCACTGCGCAGTTCCGGCCCTTCGGCTACCTCGGCCACGTCATGCATATGGATGGGCACGCCTTCGCGGCGGGCCAGCACGATGTTGCCGATTTCCTCCAGCCCGGCGACTTGTCCCGGCACGCGCACCAGGAACTGCTGGCCGTTGCGTTCGATGTAACCGGCGCCGATGTTCTGGTTGTTGCCTTCCACGGCGTCGGCGACATCCTCCAGGGTGAAGCCCAGCGCACGCAGCTTGGCCGGATCCGGGGTGATATGGATCTGCCGCTGGTAACCACCAATCGTATTGACCTCGGTAACACCGGGCACGTTGCGCAGCTGCGGCCGCACCACCCAGTCCTGCAGCGTGCGCAGGTCGGTGGCGGTGTAGGGCGAACCATCGGGCTTGCGCGCCTTGGGATCGGCGTCGATGGTGTACATGAAGATCTCGCCCAGGCCGGTGGCAATCGGCCCCAGCTGCGGGTCCAGGCCTTCCGGCAGCTGTGACTTCACCTGCTGCAGACGCTCGGCGACCTGCTGGCGGGCGAAGTACAGATCGGTGCCGTCCTTGAACACCACCGTCACCTGCGACAGGCCGTAGCGCGACAAGGAGCGCACCTGTTCAAGCTTCGGCAGACCCGCCATCACTGTTTCCACCGGCCAGGTGATGCGCTGCTCACTCTCCAGCGGCGAGTAGCCATCGGCGGCGGTGTTGATCTGCACCTGTACGTTGGTGATGTCGGGCGTGGCGTCGATGGACAGGCGGGTGAAGCTCCAGCTGCCGATCGCGATCAACGCGAAGGTGAGCACCATCATCATCCAGCGATGGGCGATGGCGCTGCGGATGATGCGCTCAAGCATGGCGGCACCCTCCAACTTGCATGCACTGGTCAATGTTCATGCGCGGCCCCCGCCTTGCCGATGTCGGCCTTGACCACATAGCTCTGCTCGACCACAACCTGCTCGCCCACGCGCAGGCCGTCCTTGACCTCGACCTTGCCGGCATCGCGTGCGCCCAGCACCACCGAACGGGCGCTATAGGTGTCGCCCTCACGAACGAACACCACCTCGCGGCCTCCCATGGTCTGCAGTGCGGAAAGCGGCACCACCATCGCGGCGGGCTGCATCGCCACCACGATGCGCGCCTTCACCGCTGCACCGGGCCGCCACAGGCCGTCGTCATTGCGCACACTGGCGCGGGCCACGGTGCTCTGGCTTGCAGTGGCGGTGCCCGGCAGCACGCGCTCCAGCGTGGTGCCCTGGCTGAGGCCATCGGTCATGCGCGTCACCGTGACCGGCACGCCGGCGGTGATGTGCTGGGTGTCGTTGCCGAAGATATGCAGGTCCACCCACAGTTCGGACAGGTCGCCGATTTCGAACAGTGGCGTGCCCTCGCCCGCAACCGCGCCCACCTGTGCCTGCCGCGACAGCACCACGCCGCTGATTGGCGCGCTGACGCTGTAGGTGGTCAGGCTGAGATTGCTGTCGATGCTGGCCAAGGTCTGGCCGGCACTGACGCGATCACCGACGTTTGCACGCAGCGAACGGATCGGCCCGGGAAAGCGCGCCATCACCTGCGCGATGCGACCATCCACTGGGGTCAACAGGCCCTGCACCTCGTGCTCATCGGCAATGGTGCCAGCCTGCACCGCGGCGCTGCGGATCCCGGACTGTTCGGCCATAGCAGCCTTGATGGTGGTGCTGTCGGCTGCTTCCTCGCCCTCGTTATGGGCGTGATCGCCGGCTTCGCCGCCCTTTTCTTCATCGTGATCGTGGCCAGCTTCTTCTGCACCAGCACTGGCTTCAGCCACCGGCTCTGCACCGCAACCGACCAGCAACAGAC
The DNA here is from genome assembly GCF_001310775.1 of Stenotrophomonas pictorum JCM 9942. Classification (GTDB taxonomy): domain Bacteria; phylum Pseudomonadota; class Gammaproteobacteria; order Xanthomonadales; family Xanthomonadaceae; genus Stenotrophomonas; species Stenotrophomonas pictorum. The sequence continues at coordinate 8,939 of NZ_BAZI01000034.1, read as the reverse complement.
TCATTGCCAGCACGCCGGCAGCGACAACATTCATCGGACGGCTCATCGTGCGTTCTCCACGGCAACGGTTGCATCGGTGGCCAGCATTCCCTGGCCGGTGAGGCGCTGGATCTCGATCAGCGCGGTCTGTGCGGCGATGGCTGCGTCCAACTGGCGCTGGCGCGATTCAATGCGCATGGCCTGCAGCTGCGCCCACTCCATGTAGCTGACGGCACCGGCGCGCCAGGCCTGCTCGGCAGCACGTTCGGCCTTCTGCAACTGCGGCAGCACATCACTGCGCATGCGCTGCACTTCCAACCGCGCGGTGACATAGCGTCCGTGTGCCTCGGCCAAGGTGGCGTACAGCTGTTGCTGACGGGCCTGGCGCTGATAGGGAAGCAGGGCGAGATCGGCTTCCGCCTCGCGGATTTCCGGCGCGGCACGGCGGGCGCTGCCCAGCGGAATGCTGAAGCCGCCAACCAGCGAGGTCGCGTTGTCGGCACGGCTGTTGCGCACGCCCACCTGCCAATTCCAATCCGGACGGCTGCGGGTGCGCACCAGTTGCAGCTGGGCCTCGCGGATGCGTTGCTCGCCCAGCAGCTCGGCCAGTTCCGGTGCGCGTTGCAGATCGTCATTGAGCAATGCGAAATCGCGCAGTGCCGGCAGCTGCAACGCATCGCCACTCACGGTGTTGAAGTCGGGCGAGCGTGCGCCCCACAACGCGGCGAGCGACAGCCGCGCTGCGCTGGCTTCTTCGATGGCACGATCGCGGTCCAGTTCGGCCTGCGCCAGCATTGCCTGCGCGGTGAACAGCACCGACTCCGGCGAAGCACCGGCCTGCAGCCGCAGACGGGCGGCGGCGACGGCGCGGCGGCGCTGTTCGATATCGGTGTTGGCGATCTGCAACGCCGCTTGCGCCTGTGCCACCGCGAGATAACGGCGTGCGGTTTCGGCGAGCAGATCAAGCGTGCGGTGGCGCGTTGCGGCGCCAGTGCATCGATATTGGCCTGCGCCAGCATGCGCCGCGCATCGAGCTTGTCGCCGCGTTCCAGCACACCGGACAAGGTGACCGTGGCTTCGACGCCCTGCACGCCACGGGCATCGCCGCTGCCGGGCAGGTTCTCCAGTTCCACACCCAGCTGCATCGGCGGGCGCAGCAGCGCGGCGTCGCGGCGGGCTTCAAGTACAGGGCGCTGCGCATCGATCAGACGCAGCTCGGGGTGATCAAGGGCAACGCGGACGATGGCATCGTCCAGCGTCAACGGCACAGCAGGCACCGGCACCTGCGCATACGCGCGCGGCACCAGCATAAAGGCGGCAACCGCCGCCAGGCGCATCCACATGGGTTTCTCCAGATAGCAGGTTCAGACGTGGGGACCGGCCAAGGGGCCGGGACGTCAGACGGCTATCGGGGGGCGGAACAGGCTCTCGGTCGGGTGCGTGACCGCTTGCGTACCCAGGATGACTACGGCCTGCTGTGCGGGCGGCGATGCCACGCTCCAGGCAGGGGTGACGGTGGGCAGTACGCCCCCATGGCCGTGGCAGTCCACGCAATGCACCAGCGCGTGCAGCAGCGCATTGGCGCTGTCTTCAGCATCCGGGGCCGCGGCCAGCTTGCTGTCGTCGTGTTCATGCACGCCGGCGCCGATGTCGGTGTGCGCCAGCATGTGGATGTCGGTCAGTGCGGCAGACAGCGAGGTGCCAAACACGCCGATGCCGACCAGGGCCAACATCAGCAGGCGCAACAGGTGGAGACGGCGGTGGCGCAGGGTACGCAGCATCGGCGCAGCCTAGCCGGTGATCACCGGGTTACACAATCGCATGGGCGCGCGACTTCAGGCCCAAATGGCTCCACTGACCTCGTGCTTCTGCTTTCACTGCGCCCTTTGCCGCCCCTCCCCCGGATCGAGAGAGGGGGGGCCAAACCTACTTTGCGCTCTTGCGCTCGGCGATGAAGGCCTTGATCTGCTGCTCCAGCACCGGCAAGGGCACCGAACCCTGCTTGAGCACGGCGTCATTGAAGGCCTTGAGGTCGAACGCGTCGCCCAGTTCCTTCTCGGCCAGCGCGCGCAGCTTGACGATGGTGATCTCGCCGAGCTTGTAGCTCAGTGCCTGGGCCGGCCAGGAGATGTAGCGGTCCACCTCGGTGGTCACTTCATGCTCGCTCAGCGCGGTGTGGTCGCGCAGGTAGGCGATGGCGCGCTCGCGGGTCCAGCCGTAGTGGTGCACGCCGGTGTCGATCACCAGTCGCGCCGCACGCCACATCTCGTAGGTCAGCCGGCCGAAGTCCTCGTACGGGGTTTCATAGATGCCCATGTCCACGCCGAGCTTCTCGCTGTACAGGCCCCAGCCCTCGCCATAGGCGGAGATGTAGTTGTTGCGGCGGAACTCGGGCTGTTCGCCCTGTTCGGCCGCCAGTGCGCCCTGCAGCGCATGGCCCGGATCGGACTCGTGCAGGGTCAGCGCCGGCAGGTTGTACAGCGGCCGTGCCGGCAGGTTGTAGGTGTTGACCCAGTAGGTGCCCATGCCGCCGCGGCCGGCGGTCCAGAACGGCGCGATATCCGGCGGCACCGGCACGATGGTGAAGCGCGCACGCGGCAGGGTCACGATCTTGCCGATCACCCCGTCCACGCGCTTGGAGATCCACGCCGCGCGCCACAGCAGCTCCTCGGGGGTCTTGGCGTAGAACTGCGGATCGGTACGCAGGAATTCGAGGAAATCGGCAAAGCGGGTCTCCTCGCTTTTCCCGGTGAACCCCAGCTTGTCGATGATGTCGTTCATCTCGCGCTGGATGCGCTTGACCTCGGCCAGGCCCAGCGCATGGATCTGCTGCGGGCTCATGTCCAGGGTGGTGTATTCGCGGATCTGCTGGCGATAGAACGCCTTGCCGCCGGGCATCTTTTCCGCCGCCAGCGTGGTGCGCGCCTGCGGCACATACTCCTCGCGGAAGAACGTCAGCAAGCTGGCGAACGCCGGAATGACGCTGCCGCTGATGGCCTGGCGGGCCTCGGCCTGCAGCTGGGCCTGCTCGGCGGCCGGAATGCTGGACGGCAGCTTCTTCAGCGGCGCATACAACGGCGATTCGGTGGGATCTTTCAGCTCGGCCACCGCGGCGATCGAGCCGTCACGCCCTTCCAGCACCGCCCGCGGCACACTGAAGCCACGCGCCAGCCCGGCACGCATGTTCTGCGTCTGCTGGCCGAAATAGCGCGGCACATCGTTCAGCCGTGCGATGTAGTTGCGGTAGTCCTGCACGGTCTTCATCTCGCGCCGGGCCATGAAGCCCAGGTTCGACCAGAACGAGGAGTCCGAATTGAACGGCATCTCGTAGGCGCGCAGGCGCACCTCGTCGGCCAGGTTCTCGACCTGGTACAGGTAGATGGCGTAGTTGATCCGGTTCTCGGCCGAGAGCGTGGCCGGATCGATCGCCTCAAGCTGCGCGAGCACTTCCTCCCACACCTTCAGCCGCGCCTGCTGGGCCTCGGCGCCCACATCGGGCAGCCGGGTGGCATTGGCCGGGGCATCACCGTCCTCGCTGGCCTCGCCACCGCCGGCCTGACGCCAGGCCCATTCCTTCTCGTAGATCGCCTTGAACTGCTCATCGGCGCTGTACGCGGCCAAGGTGGCCGGCGCCGCGGATTTGGCCGGTGCGGCCTGCAGCGCGGTGGGCAGTGACAGGGCGAGCAGCAGAGCGACGGAGAGCGAGGTTTTCACGAGCAGCGGATTCCCGGATTGCGAGCACCGATCATGGCATCGCAGGCCGCTGCCTGACATGGTTCGAAAGTCCTGCCCGCACCCTCCGGCCGGCGGACCGCCCCATCCGCGTCAGTCGCCGGCCCTGTCCCGCTTCCAGCCGTGATGGCGGATATCCAGCCGCAGACTGTAGAGCGCGGTGAACGCCGGGAACAGGTTCTGGATCACCCCCACCGCGTCCTGCTTGGCGGAAAACAGGAAATAGCTCAGCGTCATCAGGCTGCCCAGCACGCTCATGTACCAGAACAGGCGCGGGATCACCGGCTTGCCGGCGCGGCGCGAGGCCGTGAACTGCACCAGCCAGCGGCCGCCGAACATCAGCGCCCCGGTCAACCCGATCAGCTTCCACGGCGACATGTGCACGCCGGTCCACTCCAGCCAGACCAGCGGCTGGTTCATGAACTCCATGCTCAGACCTCTTCCACTGCGGTGCGCCGGGAGCGCGCGATCAGCCAGGCCACGCCACGCAGGTCGCGGATGCCGACCAGCGCGCGGCCCAGGTTGTTGTACTTGGACACCCCGGCGGTGCGATGGCGATGGTTAACCGGCACGCTGACCGTCTTCCAGCCGGCGCGCTGCATCAGCGCCGGCAGATAGCGGTGCATGTGATCGAAATACGGCAGTTCGAGGAAGGCCTCCCGCTCGAACAGCTTGATGCCGCAACCGGTATCGGGGGTGTCATCACGCAGCATGCGCGCACGGATCGCATTGGCCCATCGGCTGGCCCAGCGCTTGGAGCCGCTGTCCTGGCGGTTGACGCGCCAACCGGCGAACAGTTTCACCGTGGCCGGGGCGGTATCCCGCTCGGCCAGCAGTCGGGGGATATCGGCCGGGTCGTTCTGGCCGTCACCGTCGAGGGTGGCGATCCACGGCGCCCGCGCCGCCTTCACCCCGGTCCGCACCGCGGTGCTCTGCCCGCTCTGGCTGACGTGGTGCAGCACCCGCAGCTCGGGATTGTCGGCCTTCAGCGCCTGCAGCTGCTGCAACGTGTCATCGCTGGAATGGTCATCGACGTAGACGATCTCGAACGCCAGCCGCCCGCGCAGCGCGGCGGTGATTTCACTGACCAGCGAGGCGACGTTGTCACGCTCGTTGAAAACGGGAACAACCACGGAAAGCGCGGGGTGATTCATTACAGGATCCGTAAGGCAGGCAGGGTGATGGGGCATGCGTATTAAGGAAACGGAACAGGCATTCTCCCGGGCCCGACTTAGCACAGCGTGAAATCAGGCGCGCGATCCAGAGCAGGCGCAGCGCCCTGGCAGCGGAACACCCGACGGCCAGATACTGCCACGCCGACGGCGCGACGGGGACGGCGGCTGTAGCGCAGCCAAGCACCGAGGGTGGCCGCCGGAGGTGACAACCGCGGGAAGATAGCGGCGACGATGTCGGAAACATGTGTGAACTCACCCGGCCACCCGGCCTCACCGGTGCCACGTCCGCGGCGGCAGTGGAGGGCAGGGGCGAGGCGCGTATTCAGGGTAATATTTCCCGGTTATGCGACGCCCATGACAGCCGGCCCGGGAGGTTTCCCGGGCGGTGCAATGAAGGGACTTCAGGCGTGTTGTGCACCACCTTCAACGGATCTCGGCTTTGCGTAAGCTCACCTGGCGTTTCCTGCTGCTCACCCTGGTTTTCCTGACCCTGTGCCGGCTCGGACTGGCGCTGTGGCTATGGCCGCGGGTGCAGCCGGCCGGTGGACTGTGGCCGATCCTGTTCGGCGGCTGGCGCATCGATCTGAGCCTGCTGGCCATGGTCTGCGCTGTCCCGGTCCTGCTCTCACCCTGGCTCGGCCACCGGGATTGGCCCACCCGCATCACCGGCGGGTGGTACCGGCTGTGGTGGCTGCTGTTCGTGCTGCTGGAAGTGTCCACGCCGCAGTTCCTCCTGGAATACGACACCCGCCCGAACCGGCTGTACGTGGAGTACCTCAACAGCCCGCAGGAGGTCTCGGCGATGTTGTGGCAGGGCTACAAGGGTGTTCTGCTGCTGGCCACGCTGGGCCTGGCGGTGCTGGGTTGGGCCGGATGCCGCTGGCTGCAGGCGAGGCGCGATGCGGTTTCGCTGAAACCCTGGCTGCGCGCGGTGGCTACCGCCAGCGCCTTTGTGGTGCTGTTCCTGGCCGCGCGCGGCACCCTGGACCACCGTCCGCTCAACGCTTCCAAAGTGGCCTTCAGTGACGATGCGATGATCAACGCGCTGCCGCTGAACTCGCTGTACAACGTGCTGCACGCCATCCGCGGCATGACCGGCGAACGCTCGGCCGCGCAGGTCTACGGCGCGATGCCCGAGCCGGAAATGCACCAGCTGGTGCGCGAGGCCGCCGGCATCGCCGGGCCACCGCTGGATCCGCTGCATCCCAGCGTGCACCGGCAGCAGGCCAGCGCCGCACCGGCCAAACCGCTGAACCTGGTGGTTATCGTCGAGGAAAGCCTGGGCGCGCAGTACATCGGCACGCTGGGCGGGCAGAAGCTGTCACCGCAGTTCGACGCGTTGGCCGAACAGGGCTGGCTGCTGGCACGGGCCTACGCCACCGGCACCCGCTCGGTGCGCGGACTGGAGGCGCTGAGCACCGGTTTCCTGCCCACCCCGGCCGAGGCAGTGCTGAAGCTGCCGCGCAGCCAGAGCGGCTTTTTCAGTCTGGCCGGCCTGCTCGGCCAGTTCGACTACCGCTCGCGCTTCCTCTACGGCGGCGAAGCGCACTTCGACAACATGAAGGCATTCTTCCTCGGCAACGGTTTCGATGAGGTCATCGACCGCCCGCGCTTTGCGGTCAAACCCGGCTTCGTCGGCTCGTGGGGCGCCTCCGATGAGGACATGTTCAACGAGCTGCATCACCGCCTGCTGCACGATGACGGCCAGCCGCGCTTCACGATGGCCTTCAGCGTCTCCAACCACAGCCCGTGGGAATACCCGGCCGGGCGCATCCAGCCCAGCACACCGGCCGCCAGCGTGGAGAACACCGCCCGTTACGCGGACTGGGCGCTGGGCCAGTTCTTCGCCCGCGCCAGGCAGTCGCCGTACTGGGAGAACACCGTGTTCCTGGTGGTGGCCGACCACGATTCACGCGTGTTCGGCGCCAGCCTGGTGCCGGTCAAGCACTTCCACATCCCGGCGCTGATCCTCGGCCCCGGGGTGCCGGTGCGGCGCGACGAGCAGCTCGTCAGCCAGATCGACCTGCCGCCGACACTGCTGTCACTGATCGGCATCAGCAGTACCCATCCGATGCTGGGCGTGGACCTGACCGTGCGCCAGCCGGGCCGCGCGATCATGCAGTACGGCGACAACTACGGCTATCTGCAGGGCGAGCAGTTGCTGGTCCTGCAGCCACAACAGCCGGCCGAGCAGTTCCACTACCGGCGCGAGGGCGAGACGCTGACGCCTGCCGCGGTGGATCCGGCGCTGGCCAGATTGACCTTGGCCCACGCGCTGTGGCCCAGCTGGGCCTACAACCAGCAGCGTTATGCGGTGCCGGCCCGGGAACTGCAGCCCCGGTCAACCCCGCCCGCCCCTAGGCGCCGGCCGGTCGCTGCGGAACGATAGCCCGCCGGCCGGAGCCCTGAAAAACATAGCCGGGAAGTGGCGGGGTTATTCGATTCGAATTGAGGACGACCCGGCCAGCGGTCCGCCCGGTGGCAGCGCTCAACCAGATGCCTACCGGGCGCCTCGACCGCACCTGCTGTCATCGAAACGGCGCCCTCGTACCCGTACCGGCGCGGCAACGCCGGCTCAGGCGGCGCTGCCGAAATACTCGCGGCACCACTGCACCACCGGTGGCAACCCGGTTTCGATCGGGGTGCGCGGCGCGTAACCGAACGCGGCGTGGGCGCGGCGGGTATCGGCCATGGTTTCGACCATGTCGCCGGGCTGCATCGGCCGGTAGATCTTGTGCGCCGGGCGCCCGGCGGCGGTGGCGATCACCTCGATGAAATGTTCCAGTTCCACCGGCGTGTGGTTGCCCAGGTTGAATACCTGGTGCGGCGTGGGTTCGGCCGAGGGCTGCGACAGCGCCCCGAGGATGCCGGCCACGATGTCCGACACATGGGTGAAGTCACGCCGCATGCGCCCCTCGTTGAAGACCTCGATGCTGCGCCCGGCCAGTACCGCCCGGGAGAACAGCAGCGGTGCCATGTCCGGCCGGCCCCACGGGCCATACACCGTGAAAAAGCGCAGGCCGGTGGCCGGCAGACCGTACAGCTGGGCATAGGTGTAGGCCATCAGCTCATTGGCCGCCTTGGTCGCCGCGTACAGCGAGCGCGGCCGGTCCACCCGCTGGTCTTCGGAGAACGGCGGTGTGGCCGAGTCCCCATAGACCGAGCTGCTGGAGGCATACAGCAGGTGCTGCACGCCGCGATGGCGGCACAGCTCCAGCACATTGACGAAGCCCACCAGATTGCTTTCAACGTAGGCGTGCGGATTCTCCAGCGAGTAGCGCACCCCGGCCTGCGCGGCCAGATGGACCACCCGGGTCGGCTGGACCTCGTCGAACAGCGCGGCCAGGCCGTCGCGATCGGTGAGGTCCAGCGTGCGGATATCCACCTGCGGACACAACGCGGCCACGCGGTCACGCTTGAGCTGCGGATCGTAGTAGTCGTTGTAGTTGTCCAGCCCGACCACCCGCTCGCCACGGGCAGCCAGCGCCTGGCAGGTGTAGGCACCGATGAAGCCGGCCGCGCCGGTGACCAGGATGCTCATAGCCTGAGCGGCTCCCGGGCCAACGCCGCCTTGCGCTCCTTGCTGAAGGCCCACCACGGCTGCGGCGCCTCGCCCGCCATGAAGCGCACCACCGACAGGAACACGTCGATCACGCAGGGGTCGTGCTCCACGCCGGTTTTCAGGCACAGCTGCGCGTACATGTCGTAAGGATCACGCCCGCGCAGATGCGCGGGAACCCGGATTCCAATCAGACGGAGATCCTTTTCACAGGCCGGCCCCACATTCGGGAGGTCGGTCAGACGCAGCAAATGATTGCGGTCGACCTTGGTGGGGTTCATTGCGGTAGGTGCACCTCGGAAAAGTGGATGACGTCAGCCCGGCTGACGGACGCGCAGCCGTTCCAGCACGCCATCGAGCGTGTCCAGATCGGTGTAATGGATGACCAGTTTGCCCCGGCCACCGCGGCCGTGGGCGATCGCCACCTTGGTGCCCAGCGATTCGGACAGCTCGGTCTCCAGCGAGGCGATGTCGGCCTGCGGCGCGCTCGGACC
>NZ_BAZI01000033.1 GCF_001310775.1 Stenotrophomonas pictorum JCM 9942 | reverse complement strand
ACGCCCGCGAGCGCCTGCAATCGCGCGCGCCCAAGGGAGCTCAGCTGGCGGACAAGCCGGCCGATCCGATCATCGCCCAGCCCGATGTGCGCCGCATGTTGCTCACCACCAAGGCGCTGACCGAAGGTGGCCGCCTGCTCGCCGCACACGCCTACACCCAGCTCGATACCGCCCAGCACGCCGCAGACCCGCAGGCGCGTGCCGATGCCGAGACGCTGGTCAGCTTCCTCACCCCGATCGTCAAAGCCTGCCTGACCGAGTGGAGCATTGAAGCCACCTACAACGGCCAGCAGGTGTTCGGCGGTCACGGCTACATCGCCGAGCACGGTATGGAGCAGTTCGCGCGCGATGCCCGCATCACCACGCTGTATGAAGGCACCACCGGCATCCAGGCGCTGGACCTGATCGGCCGCAAGACCGCCGCCTCCCAGGGCGCCGGGCTGAAACTGTTCGCCGCCGAGATCGAGCAGTTCATCGCCGACAACGCCAACAACCCGGCGGTGGCCGAATTCCTGCCGGTACTCGGCGCCAAAACCCGGGAATGGGGCAAACTGACTGTGAACGTGCTGCAGCGCGCCGCCAGCAATCCCGAAGAACTGGGCGCAGCAGCTGGGACTACCTGTTCTACAGCGGCTACGTGGCACTGGCCTACTGGTGGGCGCGCGCAGCGGCCGCCGCGCAGGCCTCAAGCCAGCCGGAAGCGTTCAAGCAGGCCAAGCTGGAAACCGCGCGCTTCTACTACGCCCGCGTTCTGCCGCGCACACTCACCCATGCAGCCAGCATGGAAAGCGGCGCCGATCCACTGATGGCCATGGACAGCCTCCGTTTCGGCGACTGATCCGGCCGCCTCCGCCCCGTCGCGGGCGCCTCCTCCGGCGCTCGCGGCTTTTCAGGCGCTGCTCCAGACGCGTTTACACAATCTGTCACACATCGTGTATAAGCTGTTTTCCCGATGGAGACAGACACTACACCGCGTAGTCTGATCGATACCGGAGCCGACTCTTCCGCTCCGACACCGGGGATTTCGCCCTCGCCCTCCCTGCACCGCCTCGGCGCCGTGCGCCTGCTATCGCTGGATGCGCATGGCCGCGTGCTCGACTGGATCAACTGGCAAGACGCCAGCTGCCTGTATGTGCGCGGCGCAGTGGCGTGGACCCTGGGCGATCCGTGCCTGCACGTGCATGGCGCCATTTCCCGCGCGACCGGCCTGCCCAGTGGGCTCGACCTTCACCCGATCATCGCCTCGCGTGGCCACGCACGCTCGCGCGCGATCAATCCCACGCCCAATCTGACCAACCCGGCCCTGTTCGCACGCGATGCGCAGCTGTGTCTGTACTGCGGCCAGCAGTTCAGCCGGCCGCAGCTCACCCGCGACCATGTCCTGCCGCTGTCCAAGGGAGGGCGGGATATCTGGGAAAACGTGGTTTCCGCCTGTTTCCAGTGCAATTCGCGCAAAAGCAACCGCACCCCGCAGCAGGCGCACATGCCGTTGCTCGCGGTGCCCTACCGGCCCAGCTGGATCGAGCACCTGATCCTGTCCAACCGGAACATCCTTGCCGACCAGATGGCGTTTCTGAAGGCGCAACTGCCCAGGAACGCCGTGCGCCGCAGCGTCTGAGGGCGCGCATCTGCAGTTGCCGCCCCTCGCCCCGGGCGCGAAGCGGCGACGACTTGTCTGAACCGGCACTTCAGTTTGGCCGCATCCGCGCCCATCCCCCGCCCACATCTGCGGCGCTTTGCTTGCCCCACCCCCGGTTGGCGGCCAAAATACCGTTTCGCTTGAAACACGAAGAAAATGATCGACTCTGCCTGCTACCCGCGCCTGTCGCGCATCCAGACTCCTGCCGACCTGCGCCAGTTCGATGAAAGCGAACTCGGGGCGATCGCGGGCGAGTTGCGCGCCTATCTGATCGAATCGGTCGGCAAGAGCGGCGGCCACTTCGCAGCCGGCCTGGGGGTGATCGAACTCACCGTTGCCCTGCACTACCTGTTCAACACGCCGGTTGATCAGCTGGTCTGGGATGTCGGCCATCAGACCTATCCGCACAAGATCCTGACCGGGCGGCGTGACACCATCCACACGGTCAAGCAGAAGGGCGGCGTGGCGCCGTTCCCCAAGCGCGAGGAGAGCGAGTACGACACCTTCGGCGTTGGCCACTCATCGACCTCCATTTCCGCCGCGCTGGGCATGGCCATCGCGCGCCAGCGCCAGGGCGACACCCGCAAAGCCGTGGCCGTGATCGGCGATGGCGCGATGACTGCCGGCATGGCGTTCGAGGCGCTGGCCCACGCTGGCGGCATGGATGACGAGCCAATGTGCTGGTCATCCTGAATGACAACAACATGTCCATCTCCGAAGCCGTCGGGGGACTGACCAAGATGCTCGGCCGTGCCACCGCCAGCCGCACGCTCAATGCGCTGCGCGAGGGGGGCAAGAAGATCCTCGGCGACAAGCGCCACAGCCCGCCGGCCCGTTTCGTCAAACGCTGGGAAGAACAGTGGAAAGGCATGTTCGTGCCGTCCACCGCGTTCGAGCAGATGGGCTTCCATTACACCGGCCCGATCGACGGCCATGACCTGCCCCTGCTGCTGACCACCCTCAGGCGCCTGAAGGACGCCAAGGGCCCGCAGCTGCTGCACATCATGACCACCAAGGGCAAGGGCTACGAACCGGCCGAAGGCGACCAGATCGGCTATCACGCCGTGGGGCCGTTCGATCCGAGCAAGGGCCTGCCCACCAAGAACGCGCCAAAAAAACCCACCTACACCGACGTGTTCGGTGACTGGCTGTGCGACGCGGCCGCCGCCGAGCCGCTGCTGATGGGGATCACCCCGGCCATGCGCGAGGGCTCCGGACTGGTCCGTTTCAGCAAGGAATATCCGGCGCGCTACTTCGATGTCGCCATCGCCGAGCAGCATGCAGTTACGCTCGCCGCGGGCATGGCCACACAGGGCGCCAAGCCGGTGGTGGCCATCTACTCCACTTTCCTGCAGCGCGCCTATGACCAGCTGGTGCATGACGTCGCCACACAGAATCTGGACGTGCTGTTCGCCATCGACCGTGCCGGCGTGGTCGGCCCGGACGGTGCCACCCATGCGGGCAACCTCGATCTGAGCTACCTGCGCTGTGTGCCCAACATGGTGGTGATGGCTCCCGGTGATGAGGCCGAGTGCCGGCAGATGCTGACCACCGGCCTGCGCTACAACGGCCCGGCGGCGGTGCGCTACCCGCGTGGCACGGGTCCGGGCGTGGCTGCCGGCAACGATCTGTCGACGCTCGAGATCGGCAAGGCCCAGCTGCGCCGTTCGGGCAGCCGGATCGCGCTGCTGGCTTTTGGGGCCACCCTGCCGGCCGCCGAACAGGTCGGCCGTGAGCTGGACCTGAGCGTGGTCAACATGCGCTTCATCAAGCCGCTGGACCAGGCGATGCTGCTGGAACTGACCCGTACCCACGAAGGCTTCGTCACCATCGAAGACAACGTGGTGGCTGGCGGGGCCGGCTCAGGCGTCTCGGAACTGCTCAACGCCGAGGCGGTGGTCATGCCGGTGCTGCACTTGGGCCTTCCCGACAGCTACCAGCATCACGCCAGCCGCGAAGACCTGCTGAGCGAAGCGGGCATCGACGCGGCGGGCATTCGCGCCGCCATCCTCAAACGCTGGCCCGAACTGCAGGACACCGCCGTGCCGGTGAGTGCGGCCAGCTGAAGCAAAAGCCCCGCATCGCGGGGCTTTTGGGTGACGGCGGGATAACCGTCGCCGTCGTGAAAGCAGCGGGTATTGCCCTGCACATCACTCAGATCCAGCTGTCGCGCAGGCGCAGGAGCCGCGCCGCTGGTCCCTGCGGATCCATCAGCTCAAAGCCGCTCCAGACAAAACCAGGCGCGACCAGGCAGCTCACCAGCGCATGTGAACCCAGCGGCCGCGCGGCCTGCCACATTCCTCTGGGCACGATCGCCAGCGATACCCGCCCCTGAGCGACCGCGCCCAGCACGGTTCGCCGCACCGGCGACTCACCGCCCTCCCACAGCAGCAGCTCCAGCGGCTCTCCTGCCTGCCATTGCCAGACTTCCTCGGCATCGATGCGATGCCACGCACTGCCCTGTCCGGCGCCGAGCAGGTAGTGGATGGCGGTCAAGGCAGGACGCGTCACGCCCTCGACAACGACCTGCTGCGGCGATTCATGGAAGCGACGGAAAAAGCCGCCCTCCGGATGTGGCCCCAGCTGCAACTGCGACACCAGCTGTTCAACCTGCCCGCCCATACGCTCATCTCCGGCGATCAAAAACAAAAAGGCCCGCGCATCGCTGCACAGGCCTTGATGATTACAGTAATTGGTCGGGACGGCCGGATTTGAACCGACGACCCTCTGCCCCCCAGGCAGATGCGCTACCAGGCTGCGCTACGCCCCGATCGTTACTGCTTCGCCTTGCGGCGAGCCGGTGATTATACCGGCTTTGGTTCGAAAATAGTTCAGCGGCGAAGCAATTGCAGCACTTCTTCCAGCTCCATCCGCACCTGGCGGATGATCTGGTTGCTCAGCGCCGACTCATCGCGCGCGCCCTCCCCTTCCAGTCGCAGGCGGGCGCCGCCGATGGTGTAGCCCTGCTCGTACAGCAGGCCGCGGATCTGGCGCACCATCAGCACGTCATGGCGCTGATAGTAACGACGGTTGCCACGGCGCTTGGCCGGCTCGAGACTGGGAAACTCGGTCTCCCAGTAGCGCAACACATGCGGCTTGACGTCACACAGCTCGCTGACTTCGCCGATGGTGAAGTAGCGCTTGGCCGGAATCGGCGGAAGTTCGCGGTTACTGCCCGGATCCAGCATATGCCTCCACCCTTTCCTTGAGCTTCTGGCCCGGACGGAAGGTCACCACCGTGCGGGCGGAAATCGGAATTTCCTCGCCGGTCTTGGGATTGCGACCCGGGCGCTGGTTCTTGCGCCGCAGGTCGAAATTACCGAAGCCGGACAGCTTCACCTGACGTCCCTGTTCCAATGCATCACGCAGCACATCGAAGAACGCGTCGACAAATTCCTTGGCCTCACGCTTGTTCAGACCGACTTCGTCGAACAACCGGTCCGCCATCTCCGCCTTGGTCAATGCCATGCCTGCTCCCTGTTTTCCGCCTCAACCACGGATCTTCGCGCCGTGTTCGCGCTCGATCGCGGCCACCACCCCGGTGACCACTGCGTCCACGTCGCGGTCCGTCAGAGTGCGCGACTTGTCCTGCAAAATCAAGCCCATAGCCAGACTCTTGAAGCCCGGCTCGACCCCCTGTCCGACGTAGCGATCGAACAACACCACATCGCGCAGCAGCTCGCCAGCGGCCTGGCGGATAGTTGCCGACAATACCGACCATTCCACCTGTTCAGCGACAACCACCGCCAGATCACGGCGCACCGCCGGGAAGCGCGACAACTCGCTCGAACACGGCAGCGGGCGCCGCACCAGCGGCGCCAGATCCAGCTCGAAGCCGATCACATCCAGATCGATTTCCATTGCCTTGGCCACACGCGGGTGCACCTGGCCGATCCAGCCGATGCACTGGCCATCACGCCAGATGTCAGCCGACCGCGCCGGATGCGCATATGCACGCTGCGAGGCACGGAACTCCAGCACCGCGCCGGAGGCGGCAGCCAGCGATTCCAGATCACCCTTCAAGTCATGGAAATCGACCTTGCGCGCCTTCTCGCCCCACTGCAGCGCAGCCGCATCGCCACAGACCACGGCGGCAATGCGCACGGTTTCCTTCGGCGCCGGCTTGCCCTCACCGGCCTGCGCTTCGAACACGCGGCCGATCTCGAACAGGCGCACGCGCCCCGCCTGACGGGCCACATTGCGGCCCAACGTGGCGACCAGCCCCGGCAGCAGCAATGGACGCATCACTGCCAGTTCGGCAGACAGCGGATTGGCCAGTGCTACCAGCCCCGCGCTCTGGCTCCACTGCTCAAGCAGCTGCGCATCGACGAAGGCGAAATTGATGGTTTCCAGCATTTCGCGCGCCACCAGCTGGCGGCGCACGCTCACCTCGTCCAGACGGGTCTCGCTGGGCATCGCAATGCGCGCGGCACCGCCCGGCAAGGTGGTCGGAATGGCTTCATAGCCGTGGATACGGGCCAGCTCTTCGATCAGATCCTCTTCGATGGCGATATCGAAACGACTGCTCGGGCCGGTCACATTCCAGCCTTCGGCAGCGGCCTCAACCCGCATGCCCAGCGCACGCAGGATGCGCTCGACCTCGGCATCGTCAATCTCGATGCCCAGTACGCGGGTGATCCGCGCGCGGCGCAGCAGGATCTGGGCCGCTACCGGCAGATCGGCTTCACGCACCGCCTCGGTCACCGGTGCCGGCACACCGCCGGCCAAGTCCAGCAGCAGGCGGGTGGCGTACTCGATGGCAATACGCGGCAGCTGCGGATCGACGCCGCGCTCGAAGCGGTGACCGGCATCGGTATGCAAGCCAAACTTGCGGCCACGCCCCATGATCGCGGCCGGCGCGAAATGCGCGGCCTCCAGGAACACATTGCCGGTGGTATCGGTCACGCGGGTGTCGAAGCCACCCATCAGCCGGCCAGGCCCACCGGACGGTCGGCATCGGTCACCACCAGGAAGCTGTCATCCAGCGCGGCATCGCGCCCATCGAGCAACTTCAGGCTTTCGCCGGCGCGCGAGCGGCGCACTCCGATCTGGCCTTTGAGCGTATCCAGATCGTAGGCATGCATCGGCTGACCCAGTTCCAGCATCACGTACTGGGTGATATCCACCAGCAGCGAAACAGGGCGCACGCCACAGCGGCGCAGGCGTTCGGCCATCCACAGCGGCGTGGTCGCGCTCGCATTGACGCCCTCGATCACGCGGCCCAGGTAACGCGGCGCTTCGGCACCCGCATCGAGCTGGATCACCAGTTCGCGCGAACCCTGCGCGGCCACCGGCTCGGCCACGAATGGCTTCACTTCGCTGCGGGTCGCCGCAGCCACGTCGAAGGCGATACCGCGCACACTGAAGCAATCAGCGCGGTTCGGAGTCAGTTTGATCTCGATGCTGGCGTCCGGCAGGCCAAGGTATTCGACCAGCGTGACGCCGACTGGCGCGTCATCCGGCAGTTCCAGCAGGCCGGACGCGTCGGTGTCCAGGCCCAGCTCCCTGGCCGAGCACAGCATGCCGTTGGACTCCACCCCACGCAGTTTGGCCGGCTTGATCTTCAGCTCGCCGATCTGCGCACCGACCATGGCCAATGGCGCAACCAGCCCCGGGCGCGCATTCGGCGCCCCGCACACGATCTGCAACAGCTCCCCCTGACCGGCGTCAACCTTGCACACCTGCAGGCGGTCGGCCTGCGGATGACGCACGGCCTCGACGATGCGCGCCACCACCACGTTGTCCAGGCCATCGCCCAGCGCCGTCACGTCTTCGACCTCCAGACCGATGGCGGTCAGCACCGCGCTGAGTTCGTCACGCGAGGCCGTGGTCGGTACGTGGCTGCGCAGCCAGCTTTCAGAGAATTTCATGTCTTTACCTTGAGGGGAGGCGCACCTCCCGTTGCGGTTTCTTTTATTGATGCCCAGCGCTTGGCGCCCGGAGCGGATCAACGTTCAGATGCGGCCGAGCAGGGCCCGGCATTCCAGCCCTGGGTCAGGCGAACTGCTTGAGGAAGCGGACGTCGTTCTCGAAGAACGCGCGCAGATCGTTCACCCCGTAGCGCAGCATCGCGAAGCGCTCCACGCCCAGGCCGAAGGCGAAGCCGGTGTAGCGCTCCGGGTCGATGCCGACCGACTTGAGCACGTTGGGGTGGACCATGCCGCAGCCCAGCACTTCCAGCCAGCGGGTGCTGCCATCCGGCTGTTGCCAGGCGATGTCCACTTCCGCCCCCGGTTCCACGAACGGGAAATAGCTCGGGCGGAAACGCATCTCGAAATCACGCTCGAAGAACGCGCGTACGAACTCGGACAGCGTGCCCTTGAGGTCGGCAAAGGTGGAGTGCTCGTCCACCAGGAGGCCTTCGACCTGGTGGAACATCGGCGAGTGGGTCTGGTCGCTGTCGCTGCGATACACCTTGCCGGCGGCGATCATGCGCAGCGGCGGCGTGTGCTCGCCCATGTAGCGCACCTGCACCCCGGAGGTATGCGTGCGCAGCAGACGACCGTCACCGAAGTAGAAGGTGTCGTGCATGGCGCGCGCCGGATGGTGCGGCGGGAAGTTCAGCGCCTCGAAGTTGTGCCAGTCATCTTCGATTTCCGGGCCTTCGGACAACTCGTAGCCGAGGCGCCCGAAAATCTCGGTGATCCGCTCCAGGGTGCGCGTGACCGGATGCAGCCCGCCACGCTCGCCATGACGGCCCGGCAGGGTGACATCGATGCTCTCGGAGGCAAGCCGCGCATCCAGTGCCGCCTCTTCAAGCACAACCTTGCGCTCGGCCAGCGCCGAGGAAACCGCGTCACGTGCGATGTTGATCGCCTCCCCCGCCGCCTTGCGTTCCTCGGCGGGCAAGGCCCCAAGCTGCTTGAGTTGCGCAGTGATGCTGCCACTTTTGCCTAACAGCGAAACACGCAGGTTTTCCAGCGTTTCCGGGCTCTGCGCCGCAGCCACATCGGCCAGCGCCTGCGCAGTCAGGGATTGGATGTCACTCATGGGATCGACGAAACCTCTGGCCGGCTTGCCTACGCGGTGCGCGCCGGGCCGACCCCCGTCGCCACCAGTAGCTGATCGCCGCGCAACCATCGGCAGCAGCAACCAGCACAAAAAAGAATGGGGAAGGACTTGCGCCCTTCCCCATGCATTGTCTCACCACAGCCATTGCGCGTGAACGCTACAACTGCTGCAGGAAGGACTTATGCCGCCAGTGCGCCCTTGGCCTTTTCTGCCAGAGCGGCAAAACCGGCTGCGTCGTGCACGGCGATATCAGCCAGAACCTTACGGTCCAGGGTGATACCGGCCTTCAACAGGCCGTTCATGAAACGGCTGTAGCTCAGGCCGTTGATGCGGGCAGCCGCATTGATGCGGGTGATCCACAGCGAACGGAAATTGCGCTTCTTCTGCTTACGGCCAATGTAGGCGTACTGCTGTGCCTTGATGACTGCCTGCTTGGCGACGCGGAAGACCTTGCGACGGGCGTTGTAATAGCCCTTGGCCAGATCCAATACTTTCTTGTGGCGGCGGCGCGCCTGCACACCACGCTTTACTCGTGCCATGGTTCAGTCCTCAGAGGTAGGGAAGCATACGGTCCAGACGGCCTGCGTCTTCTGCGCGGACGTGATTCGTCTGACGCAGGTTACGCTTCCGCTTGGTCGCTTTCTTCGTGAGGATATGGCTGCGGTTGGCATGACCGCACTTGTACTTGCCGGAGGCGGTCTTGCGGAAACGCTTGGCCGCCGCCCGGTTGGTCTTGATCTTGGGCATCGCTATGTCCTTGATGGTCTCTTTTCACTGACTGGGCGGTGGTTTTACCCACACTTTCCGTCCCTGCCCTTGTCTGTTTAAAGCCCGCACTCCCACTGGAGGCAGGCAGGTCCTGGGTGAAGCAAACAACAAACCCGGCGAACCGGGCCGCCCATTATGCCGCCCCCACCTGCCACTTGCAATCACAGGCAAGCAGATCGTGAAGCGTAACAACTGGCACGGTGCAGAAAGACCCACTTGCCGTCCACCCAGCTGACGGGCGACGCGGAGCCGCCGCAGCCTTACTTCTTCTTCGGCGCGATCATCATCACCATCTGTCGACCTTCCAGGCGCGGACGGGACTCGATCACGATGTCTTCCCCCAGATCAGCCTCGAGCCGGTTGGCCATTTCGCGGCCCAGCTCCTGATGGCTCATCTCGCGACCACGGAAGCGAATATTGACCTTGATCTTGTCGCCATCCTCCAGGAAACCGCGCATCTTGCGCAGTTTGATCTGGTAGTCGCCCTCGTCGGTGACCGGACGGAACTTCACTTCCTTGATTTCGACCTGCTTGGTCTTCTTCTTGGCCTCGTTGGCCTTTTTCTGCGCTTCGAACTTGAACTTGCCGAAGTCCATGATCTTGCACACCGGCGGATCAGCCTGCGGCTGGATCTCGACCAGGTCCAGACCTTCTTCTTCGGCCATCGACAGCGCTTCGTCGCGCGACAACACGCCAACCATCTCTCCGTCGCTGCCGATCACGCGGACGCGCGGCACACGGATTTCCTGGTTGCGGCGGTTCTGTTTGTTGTCAGGGGTACTGATATTGCAATCTCCGAATGGACTTAGAACCGGCCCTGAGGAACACTCCATCAAGGCCGGGGCTCTACTTATTACTTCACTTCAGCGTGCAGCCGCTCGATAAAGGCCTGGACCGGCATCGACCCAAGGTCCTCACCGGACCGCGTACGTACCGCTACGGCCCCATTCTCCTTCTCGCGGTCACCCACGACCAGCAGATACGGTACGCGCTGCAGCGTATGCTCACGAATCTTATAGCCGATCTTTTCGTTGCGCAAATCGGCGTCCACCCGGAACCCTTGATCCGCAAGGGTTTTGCGAATCGACTGAACGTATTCAGACTGCGCATCGGTGATGTTTGCCACCACAACCTGCACTGGCGCCAGCCAAGTCGGGAACGAGCCGGCGTGGTGCTCGATCAGGATGCCCAGGAAACGCTCCATCGAGCCGACAATGGCCCGATGCAGCATGACCGGGTGCTTCTTCTGGCTGTTTTCATCCACATACTCGGCACCCAGGCGGCCCGGCATCATGAAGTCGACCTGCATGGTGCCCAGCTGCCAGGTACGGCCAATGGCGTCCTTCAGGTGGTACTCGATCTTCGGGCCGTAGAAGGCGCCCTCACCCGGCAACTCCTGCCATTCCACGCCGCAGCTGGACAGCGCCGAACGCAGCGCGCCTTCGGCCTTGTCCCAGGTGGCATCGTCACCCAGGCGCGATTCCGGGCGCAGGGCGATCTTGATCTGGATCTCGTCGAAGCCGAAGTGCCGGTAGACCGCCAACGCCTGCTGGTGGAACGCGGTCACTTCCGATTCGATCTGGCTCTCGGTGCAGAACACATGGCCGTCGTCCTGGGTGAAACCGCGCACGCGCAGGATGCCGTGCAGCGCACCGGATGGCTCATTGCGGTGGCAGGAACCGAATTCGCCGTAACGGATCGGCAGGTCGCGATAGCTATGCAGGCCCTGATTGAACACCTGCACGTGACCGGGGCAGTTCATCGGCTTCACCGCATAGGTGCGCTTCTCCGATTCGGTGAAGAACATGTTGTCCTGGTAGTTGTCCCAGTGGCCGGACTTCTTCCACAGGCTCACATCCAGGATCTGCGGGCAGCGCACCTCACCGTAACCGCTGTCGCGGTAGATCTTGCGCATGTACTGCTCGACCACCTGCCAGATCGACCAGCCCTTCGGATGCCAGAACACCAGGCCCGGCGCCTCTTCCTGCAGATGGAACAGGTCCTGCTGCTTGCCGATGCGGCGGTGATCGCGCATCTCGGCTTCTTCGATGCGCTTGATGTAGGCCTCAAGCTGCTTCTTGTCGGCCCACGCGGTACCGTAGATGCGCTGCAGCTGCTCGTTCTTGGCATCACCGCGCCAATACGCACCGGAAATGCGCATCAACTTGAACGACTTCAGGAAGCGCGTGTTCGGCACGTGCGGGCCGCGGCACATGTCCACGTATTCCTGGTGGTAGTACATGCCCATCGCGGTGACGTCATCGGACATGTCTTCGATCAGGCGCAGCTTGTACTCCTCGCCTCGCGCCTTGAAGATCTCGATCACTTCCGCACGCGGCGTGACCTTCTTGATGACGTCGTAGTCCTGCGCGATCAGCTCGCCCATGCGCTTCTCGATCGCCGCCATGTCTTCCGGCGTGAACGGGCGCTCGCTGTAGATGTCGTAGTAGAAGCCTTCGGCGATGACCGGGCCGATCACCATCTTGGCGTCCGGGTAAAGCTGCTTGACCGCGTGACCGACCAGGTGGGCGCAGGAGTGACGGATGATCTCCACACCCTCATCGTCCTTGGCGGTGATGATGCGCAGTGCCGCATCGTGGTCGATCACGTCGCAGGCATCGACCTGCACGCCATCAACTACACCGGCGATGGTGGCTTTGGCCAGGCCCGCACCGATGGACTGGGCCACGCCCATGACGCTGACCGGGCTTTCGAATTGACGGACGCTGCCGTCTGGAAGAGTGATGTTGATCATGGATTCACCTGGAGTCGAGGCCCGCCACGCGGACCTGGAAGCCCGCCTCACAGCGCGACTTCAACGGGATTTGGTCAATAAAAAAGCGCCACAAAGGCGCCTGCAACGGGCTGTGGCAATGAATCAGCAGTAGGCGATGGTAGTGCTCATGTCACACACTCGACCGGCGCTTTGCGCGGGCCACCTGAAAACGGAGTACGGGCGGGATTCTAGCGCAATCCCGCCCTTCACGCCCCATGCCCGCCAGCCGCTACCTCGCCAGGGCGCGGGCCTGTTCCTGCTGACGATCGGCAGTCAGCGGCTCATCCCGCCCCTGTTCGACCTGCGCCAAACGCAAGCTGCTCTGCTCCAGAGGTTGCTGCACCGCCTGTTGGCGTTCGACGAACACACGGCGCATCGCCGGGTCGTTCATCTCGCCCTGCACCGCGATCAGCCCCTTGCCATCCTGGCTGGCGACCACGTGGTCGATGCGACTCAGACCACCGCCCCGCGCCTCCAGTGCCATCTGTCCGGCGGCATTTGCCAGGGCCTGACGATCCTGGAAACCAGCCTGCGGCGATAATGCTTCCAGCTTGCCCAGCGCCTCCTGGAACAGCCGATTGCCGGGATGGGCCGGATCGGACATCAGTGCGGCGCCCTGCCCCTGCGACTGGCCCAGCGCACGCAGCTTGCCCAGTGTCGCAGGCCCGGCGATGCCGTCAGCATGCAGGCTCTGGCCGCGCTGGAACTGTTTGACCGCGTCCACAGTGTGGTTGCCGTAATCGCCATCGGCGCGCAGCTCGCGCCCCTGCTGATCACGGATTCCCTGTGCACGCAGCATCTCCTGCAACTCACGCACCGACTCGCCAGCCTCGCCCTTGCGCAGCACACCATCGGCCAGCGCATCGGCCCCCGCCGCAACTGCTGGGCTGACTCTTTGGCCCACTTCACCACGCCCCAAACGGCCCATCACCTCCGGAGTCAGCTTGCGCTCCCAAGTCTCGAACCGTTCCTTGCGATCATCCAGACCATTGAACCCGCCGTTGATTGCACGGGTCGCCGCGCGTACGTCCTCACGCGAAGCTGCCGGCACGCGGCTCTCCCAATACCACACCGCGATCCGGGCTGCGTTTTCCGGCTGCGCTGCCAGTTCGGGGTGTTTGACCAGGTCCAGGTCCAGGGCTCCCCCGGCCTTCGCGTAATTCTCTTTACCCGTCAGCTGGATGTAGCCGCGACCACGGTACAGATAGCCATCACCGGGCTGGTTGTTTCCCATGCGACCGCCGTACATCAGCTCACCGAGCGCTTCGGGGTGGCCGCGCAACGCCTCCAACCGGGCCGCCTCCAGTGCCCCAGGACCCTGGCGCATGGCCGATGCGACCGGAATCTGCGAAATGTTCCGTGTATAGCGGAAACTCTCTTCCAGCCGGCTCAGCCCGTTGGACTCGTGGCCGACCTGGGCCATGAAGTTGGCCAGCTCGCGCGGCGAAGTGATGCCCGCCTGCGTGGCCTGCTGCAACAACTGCGATTCCCTATCCTTTGACATGATGAAACTCCTGATTGACTTGCCTTGAACAACCCCGCCTCCAGGCGAGGCGCGATTACGGCAGCGTCACCGCCGGCACGCTGGACGGATCGAAATCCTCGAACCGCACCTTGCCGAGTTCGGCTGCCGTGAAATCCTTTTTGTTTTCCGCATCGGTCTCGGTATCGATGACCTGTCGGCTTACCCCTTCCAACCACCATGCCTTGTCGGCAGGTGCATAGCGGAACGTATAAGAATCGGTCCAGCGCTCACGGCTGCCACCGCTATTGACCACGGTGAAACTACCCGAGGACACGCGCGCATAACCGAACGGATCGCCCATCACGCCGCCGCAGTTGGAGCACGGCACCAACTTGTTATTGCGAGCGGCCAAGTGCCATTTCCCATCCGCTCCGCCCAGCACCAGCATCACGATGCGGTCAGGGCCATTTTCGCCAGCCGCCAGATTGCCTGGGGCCGGTGGATCAATGACCAGCAGGGCATCTTCGATGCCATCACCGTTGAGGTCACCCTTAATGGTTTCCAGCGGCTTCGCCCCTGCGGGCACAAACGCCTGGGCACTGTCCTTGACCTCGTCACGTCCCGCTTCCATAGATTTAGGCTCCTTTGATTGCATATTCGAATCATCCGCCACCTGTGCGGGCGTTGTTACGGAAGTTTCTGTTGCGATCGCAGATTCATCACCACCTCGAGAGGCTGGGAATAGCAGCCCGCGACAACTGCAGAGGAAAAAATCGCCCCTAAGAAAGCCGGAAGATATTTCATGAACAAGAACGCTCCGTTTTAAAATTTATTAAACAACCACATTAATCACAAGAAAATAATAAATAGGGAAAATCCATGCCACCAGAGTGACCGAGGCTGAAATAAACGAACTAACACCTAACGCACTACAAAACGACACCCAACCTCCAACACAATTATGCATCCGCCGCGCCGTCAACCTGCAAATACCCCATGAAACTGCAGAGACCACCCTAGAATAATATAGCCACCATCAGCGGCGCAGTCAGAATCAAGTTGGCGAAAGTAGAACCAACGGCAGCAGAATGCCTCAACCAACTCGCCACTAAGCTACCGGACACTTCAATCGCCGGCATGTCACTTTTAATACGCAGCATTCAGAACTACGTCAACAAAAGTCCAGACACCGAGAGCGATGAAGCCTCTACCGAAAGATCATCTCCTTAGAACGCACTTCCCGGAGACCTTCACAAACCGAGGCGCAACCTTAATAAAAAATACAAGAACCAAAATTCATTAGCCTTGAAACAGAAAATCAAAAATACTCGAATTGGGGCTCAGTGCAATTCGCATGAACGACCTCACATTCCGTCCCGCCCTCATCACTGCAGAACTGTCTCGCTAAAACAGAAGCAGCACCGACAGTTTCACTACTAGCATAACCCGTTTTCTGAACCCCAATAACGGAAGTAGCAATTGCCGCGCATTGATTCTTATAGCTCAGCAGCACTCTACAGTCAGAAGCACCTTGATTTTCACATCGTTGAACTGCGTCATTTATAGCATCCCTTTTACGACGCAACCCCCATGCAATTCCAACCTTCCCATTGCTCGCCATGGAAATGGCACCCCAGGTTTTTATCCACCTTCCGCTCGGCCTGGACTCTCCTACGCCAGAGCCAGAAGCCGGAATTGGAGCACATCCCTGTACACCCTGCCCACCTATCGGATATGACCCCGGGGGACATCCACCCTCTGCAGAAACCTGCCCGGGAAATAGCGTCAATAGCGCAATAATCGCGATCGAAAACAACAATTTACAAAACGCAAAATGGAAAACTCGACCGTGCATATCCACCTCCCATG
>NZ_BAZI01000032.1 GCF_001310775.1 Stenotrophomonas pictorum JCM 9942 | reverse complement strand
CCGCTGCGGCACTGGCGCCCTATGGCAAGGTCGGCACGGTCGGCTATTGCTGGGGGGGCACCATCGCGCTGCTGGCCGCGCAACGGCTGGGCCTGCCCTCGGCCAGCTACTACGGGGCGCGCAATGTGCCGTTTATCGACATGCCCTTCAAAGCCCCGGCCATCTTCCACTTTGGCGACCAAGACCCCTCGATCCCTGCCACCGCCGTTGCAGCGCACCGTGAAAAGCAACCGGCAATGCCGGTATATGTGTACCCGGCCGGCCACGCCTTCAACCGCGAGGCCGACCCGCATTACCACGCCCCAAGCGCCACACTGGCGCGCGAACGTACCTTGGCCTTCTTCAGCGAGAACCTGCGATGACCGAAGCTGTGACGTCCGATTTCGAACTCGATTCCCGCCTGGCGACCGACAGCGTGTTGATCGCTGACGGCCCGCTGTCCCAGATCCGGCTGATGAACGACGACCGTTTTCCGTGGATCGTGCTGGTCCCGCGCGTGGCCAACGCCAGTGAGTGGATCGATCTGGATGGCGGTCAGCAGCGCCTGCTGCTGGCCGAGATCAACCAGATCTCGCAGCACCTGAGGCAGAAGCCCAACGTCACCAAGATCAATATCGGCGCGTTGGGCAATATCGTGCGCCAGCTGCATATCCACCTGATCGGGCGCAACGAGAACGATGCCGCCTGGCCGGGGCCGGTGTGGGGCAGCGGCAAGGCGCAGCGCTTTGATGCCGATGTGCTGACCCAGCGTGTCGAAATCTGGCGGCAGCGGCTACGATAGGCCACCTTCACCGACGGACACACCAGCCGATGCGCTCCAACCTGATCGCCGCCCTGATCCTGATCATCGTCGGCCTGTTTTTCCTGGCCAAAAACCTGGGCTGGATCAACGGGAACATCGGCTCGATGCTGGCCACCTGGTGGCCGGCGATCCTGGTGGCGGTGGGCATCGGCATGCTGTTCGGCCGCGGCAAGTAAGCCGCCGCAACGACCGGAAAGCAGAAGGGCGCGGAATTCCGCGCCCTTTTTCGTATCGCCCCACGGCCACCATCAGGTGCGCGGCAGGGTCACCCCGGTCTGGCCCTGGTACTTGCCGCCGCGATCCTTGTACGAGGTTTCGCAGATGTCGTCCCGATCAGCCTGGAAGAACAGCATCTGCGCCACGCCTTCATTGGCATAGATGCGCGCCGGCAGTGGCGTGGTATTGGAGAACTCCAGCGTCACATGCCCCTCCCACTCCGGTTCCAGCGGGGTCACGTTGACGATGATCCCGCAGCGCGCGTAGGTGCTCTTGCCCAGGCACACCACCAGCGTGTCACGCGGAATGCGGAAATACTCCACGGTGCGGGCCAGCGCGAAGCTGTTCGGCGGGATGATGCACTCGTCGGCCTCGATATCGACAAAGCTCTTCGGATCGAAATGCTTCGGATCGACGATGGTGGAGTTGATGTTGGTGAACACCTTGAACTCGCGCGAGCAACGCACGTCATAGCCGTAGCTGGAGGTGCCGTAGCTGACGATCCGTTGGCCATCCACCTGCTTCACCTGGCCGGCCTCGTACGGCGCGATCATGCCGTGCTGCTCGGACATGCGGCGGATCCAGCGGTCGCTCTTGATGCTCATTCAGTGTGATCCTGGTTTCGTTGCGCCGCAACATGCCTGCGGCTGGGGTGGTCGATTCTAGCCCAGGCCCGGCACCAGACCACAGCCGCGAATCCTCATCACCTATATATAGGAAGGGGCCGGATGCCGGCCCCTTGCGCAGAGCGCCCTCAGAGCAACGAGGCGCTGATCGGAATGCTGGCGCGCGGACGCTTGTCCAGTTCCTCCACCATCCGTCGTGCCGCAGCCAGGTAGGCCTGCGCCGCCGCTGATTCCGGTGCCGCCGCGACAATTGGCGTGCCGGCATCCCCCTGCTCGCGGATGCCGATATCCAGCGGCAGCGAGCCCAGCAACGGCACCCCGTACTGCTCGGCGATGCGCTGGCCGCCGCCTTCGCCGAACAGATGCTCGACATGGCCACAGTTCGAACAGGTGTGCAAGGCCATGTTCTCGACGACGCCCAGCACCGGCACTTCGACTTTTTCGAACATTTTCAGCGCCTTGCGCGCGTCCAGCGTGGCAATGTCCTGCGGCGTGGTCACGATCACCGCACCGGCGACAGGAATCTTTTGCGACAGCGTCAGCTGGATGTCACCGGTGCCCGGCGGCAGGTCGATCAGCAGGACGTCCAGGTCGTCCCACAGCGTGTCGTTGAACAGCTGGGTCAGCGCCGTGGTCGCCATCGGTCCACGCCAGATCATCGGCGAGTCTTCCTCGATCAGGAAGCCGATCGACATCGCCTCCACACCGAACGCCCGCAACGGCTCGATGGTCTTGTTGTCCGGACTTTCCGGACGACCGCTCAAGCCAAGCATCGCCGGCACGCTTGGACCATAGATGTCCGCATCCAGCACCCCGACCCGCGCACCCAACGCCTTCAGCGCCAACGCCAGGTTCACCGACGTGGTGGATTTGCCCACCCCGCCCTTGCCCGAGCCCACCGCAATGACATTGCGGATGCGGGGATGGGGGAGAGGCCCTTCTGGACGCGATGGGAGGCCAACGAGGCAAATGGAGAGGCTGATTTCATACCACAGGTTTCCTATGAAACATTTTCAAAATTAGTGCATTTCCATGAATTATTCGTTAATGTCAGGTTACGTTCATGAAGGCGACCAAGGCGACTTCATTGCCAACTTGGCCACTAAGCATGTACCGCCGATTCTAGACTCCAAGGGAGAGATACACGTGCAGAGCAGCAAGACCAATTCATTCAAGCGCAATGTGCTGAGCAGCGCTCTACTGACAGCGATCATTTTGCCGGGCGCCGCTTTTGCCCAAGACCAAGCCGCTGCCAGTGGCGAGAAGGCAACCAACCTTGATCGTGTCTCGGTCGTCGGTTCGCGCATCAAGCGCGTGGACGTAGAAGGTCCGGCTCCGGTCACGGTCATCACCCGTGCAGATATCGACCGCGAGGGTTTCCAGACCGTCGGCGACATGCTGCAGACGCTGACCCAGAACACCACCAGTTCGTTCACCGGCGACCTGGCCGTCACCGGCTTCACGCCGAACGCCCAGGTAGTGAACCTGCGCAACCTGGGCCCGGGCTACACCCTGACCCTCATCAACGGCCGCCGCCCGGCGCAGTACCCGCAGCCTTACAACCGCGACAACAACGTGGTCAACATCAAGGCAATCCCGAGCGCGATCGTCGAGCGCGTGGAAGTGCTGACGGGCGGCGCCTCGGCGATCTACGGCTCTGACGCGGTTGCCGGTGTGGTCAACATCGTCACCCGCAAGAACTATGACGGCAACGAAATCCGCCTGAGCGCCGGCACCACCGAGGAAGGTGGCGGCGACAGCTTCAAGCTCGAATACACCGGTGGCACCACCGGCGACCGCTGGACGGCGATGTATGCCTTCCAGTACAACGCCAATGAACCGGTGTTCGCCAGCCAGCGCGATGTACTGGCTGACACCCGCAACAATCCGTATGGCATCGCGGTCAACCCGGGCCTGAGCCTGGTGGCACTGAGCGCCGCCGGCCTCAACGGCCACATCCGGAACCACAACGTGGTGTATGACGCCGCAGCCTGTGATGCGCTGGGCTTCACCACGGTGACTACGCCCGCGCGCGGCACCTACTGCGGTAGCTACGACAGCAGTGCCAGCCGCTCGATCTCGAACAAGAACAACTCCTACAGCGGCTATTTCTCGGGCACGTTCGATTTCACCGACAACATCCAGGGCTTCGGCAACGTCAGCTACTACACCACCGACGCCAAGGCGTCCGGCGGTACCGAATTCTGGGGCACGTCGGGCGACCGTTTCACCAAGAGCCCGACCGGTGCGGCCACCAGTGCCTACTACGATGCCACGCTCAAGGACCTGATTCAGCTGCAGCGCGTATTCATGCCGTCCGAACTCGGCGGCAACGAAGCTGCGTCGACGCTGTACGACGAGCAGACCTACGACATCACCTTGGGCGTGACCGGCACCATCGCCGACCGCTTCGACTGGGAAGCCAGCGTCAACTACGGCAAGTACGAGTACGAAGCCGATCGCCCGCGCCTGCTGGCCAAGGCTGTCCACGATTACTTCCTGGGCCCGCAGCTGGGCTACAACGGCAATTACCCTGTCTACAATCTGAATCTGGACCGCTGGAACGCGCCGATCACCCCAGAGATCTACCGCTCGTTCGCCACGCGGGTCAAGAACAAAGCCGAATCCACCTCCGGTACGGCCAACTTCAACGTCAGCGGCGACCTGTTCGAGTTGCCGGCGGGTCCGCTGGGCTTTGCCGCAGTGCTTGAAGCCACCCGCCAGACGACCGACCTGGTCAGCGACTACCGCACCGATCAGACCCGTCCGATCGACGAGAACACGATCTACAACCTGACCAGCTCTGGCGAAACCCACGGCTCGCGTGACCGCTATGCCGTCGGCGCCGAATTCCGCGTGCCGATCTTCAGCAACCTGTCGATGAACCTCGCCGGCCGCTGGGACAAATACGACGACATCACCGCGGTAGACGACGCCAAGACCTACAACATCGGCCTGGAATTCCGTCCGTTCGACAACCTGCTGCTCCGCGGCTCGTATGCCACCAGCTTCCGCGCTCCGGACATGCAGCTGGTCTATGCCCAGGGTGCCGCGTCCTTCTCGACCATCCTGGACGAATACAGCTGCCGTTCGGGCACCGGTCTGGGCCAGGCAGCGGGCACGCCGGGGCGTACCCGCGCTCAGTGCAATACCACCAATGACATCACGCTCTACCAGGCACAGTCGTTGATTGCCGGCAATCCGCTGCTGAAGGAAGAGGAAGGGAAGTCCTGGGGTGCCGGCTTCGTGTGGGACATCGTCGACAACATGTCGCTCACGGTGGACTACTACAAGATCCGCCTGCAGGATGCTTCCACGCAGCTCAGCTCTACCTATCTGCTGCAGAACGAAGCGAACTGCCGCCTGGGCACGCGTCCTGACGGCTCGGCGTTTGAGTACAGCATGGATTCGGCGTACTGCCAGAACCTCACCTCGCTGGTCACGCGCACCAGCGCACCGGGCACGACGCTGGATGGCCGCATCCAGAAGATCAACACCGCCTATATCAATGCAGCGCTGCAGGAAACCAGCGGCATTGACGCCTCGTTCAAGTACTCCTACGACACCGACCGTCTGGGCACCTTCAAGCTGGACCTGGGCTACTCGCTGGTGTTGACCAACAAGTACCAGGAGAACGACGACGATACGCTGACCGACTACCGTGACCTGCCGCTGTTCGACTACAGCCAGCGCAGCCGTGCCCGCGGCACCCTGGGCTGGAGCCGCGACGACTGGGCGGTGACCCTGTTCGGTACCCGTATCGGTTCCAATTGGAACAATGCGTGGGACAAGCGCCTGGCACCGTGGATGGTCTACAACCTGCAGGTCGGCAAGAAGTTCACCCCGAACGTACGCGCCGAGTTCACGGTCATCAACCTGACCAACAACCAGTTCCGCGAAGATCCGACCTATACCGCCTACCCGTACTTCCAGCAGTACATCGGCGCGGATCCGCTGGGCCGCCGTTACAACCTGACCGTGTCCTACCGTTTCTGATAGGGCCACTTTCGTGACACACGGAGCCCGGCTAAATGCCGGGCTCCGTTTTCCTACACCCGTCATCCAAGGAGTATGGATTTGAAGTACCTCACCCCTCTGATGCTGGCGATCGCACTGGCCGGCGCCGGTAGCGCACACGCGCAGCAGTACTCGGTCAAGGATTTCATGGGGCATGCCGCCTATGGCAATGCACGCATATCCCCGAACGGTGAATACCTCGCGGTCACCGTCGATCATGGTGATCAGGATGTCCTCACCGTGTTGCGGACCTCGGACCTGAAGGTACTGAAGGTCAACCAGCTGCCGGACAAGAAGAGCGTCGGCTCCTTCCAGTGGATCTCGCCTGACAGGCTGATGTTCAACGCGGTAAAGAAGATGGGCGGCTTCGCCCAGCCGTTCAATACCGGCGAATGGTTTGCGGTGAACGCCGATGGCACGCAGCCTGTGCCTGTCATCTTCTACGGCACCCGTGACGCCACCCAGCGCGGCAAGACGGTGGGGGCCGAGAGCTACTCCCTGCTTGACTCGCTCAAGGGCGACGACCGCAATGTGATAATGCAGGCCCGATATCCGCGCTCAACGGAAGGCGCGGGCACGGAGGTGTACCGGGTGGATACCGTCAGCGGCCGCCGCACCTCGCTTGGCCGCGCGCCGAAGTCCAATTGTTCCATCGCCCTGGACGCCGCCAAGGAACCGCGCTTTGCGGTGTGTTCCTCCAGCCGTGACGAATCCGGCGAATACGACGAGCGCACTGAGCTGTATCGCCGCGACGGCCAGAACTGGACCCTGGTGAACGCCTCCAAGACCGATGGCAAGCATCTCTGGGTGGACCGCACCACGGACGATGGAATCGTGTACGCCAGCCAAGACGACGGCAAGGCGCCAGCGGCCATAGGCACCCTGGACACCACTACCGGCGAATTCCGCCAGCTGTTTGCCGATCCGGTGGCCGAGGTTTCCCGAGTGATATGGTCTACCGACCGCAATACACCCTTGGCCGTGGTGACCGAGGCCGGCGCCCCGAAAGTGACGATGCTCAATGAATCGCACCCGGATGCGGAGTTGTATGCATCGCTGGCAGCCGCTTTCGATGCAGATGGTGGATTTTTCCAGCTATACCGAAGATGGCCGGAAAATTCTGGTGTCGGTCTACAGCGACGCCAATCCAGGCGAGCTTTACCTGTACGACCGCGACAGCGGCAAAGCCCGCTTTCTGATGACGCGCCAAGCGCATCTGGATCCGAAGAAGCTGGCAACCACGCGCCCCTTTTCTTTCACTGCGCGTGATGGCCGCGCCATCTATGGCTATCTGACCATCCCCAACGGCAGCGACGGCAAGAATCTGCCACTGATCGTCAATCCGCATGGCGGACCGATCGGCCCCCGCGACAACTGGGGCTACAACCCCGAAGCCCAATTGTTCGCCAGCCGCGGTTACGCCACGCTGCAAGTCAATTTCCGCGGATCTGGTGGATACGGCAAGGCGTTCGAGAACGCGGGCCATCAGCAATGGGGCCAAGGTATCCAGAATGACATCCTCGATGCCACACATTGGGCGATCGACAACGGCCATGCGGATCGCAACCGGATCTGTATATACGGCGGCAGTTTCGGCGGCTATTCATCACTAATGGCACCGATCCGCGAGCCCGGGTTGTTCAAATGCACCTTCGGTTACGTCGGCGTGTACGACATCGACATGATGTTCAAGCGTGGCGACATTCCCGATAGCGCGAATGGCCAGCGCTTCCTGCGCCGCACCCACGGTACTGATGCGAGCATCTGGGCGCAGAACTCACCGGCGCGCCGCGCCGCCGAGGTGAAGATTCCTGTTTACCTCGCTGCTGGCGCACGTGATGTGCGGACACCGCCGGAACAGACTGAACTGATGGCCAAAGCCCTGACCGAAGCGGGCAACAAACCGGAGGGGATCATCATCCAGCCAGGTGAAATGCATGGTTTCTACGGCGAAGAAGCCCGGGTGAAGGTCTACACGGAAATGCTGAACTTCTTCAATCGCCACATCGGCGAAGGCAAGGTCAGCGTGGGAGGCCCCGCCCCGGCGATCGACGGCACCTGAACGCCGTCACATCCGCGCGCCAGATACGTCCTGGCAGAGGGCAACGAAGGGGCGTTCACGCCCCTTCGTTCCGCCGGAGAGAGTGACTTTCGGCAATTTCGCCCAACGTTTCGACCACCCAATATCCCCCGACGACATGGACAGCACCAAGGAAACCACAGATGCGTAGAAGCGCCGCCACCCTCACCGTTGTACTGTTGGCAATGGCCAGCACCGACCTGGCCTGGGCCGGAAAGAACACTGCCCCCCTGACTGAGGACCCAACCCAGGATGCGCTGATGATCAGCGCCGGCTTCCTCAATGGCCATCCGGATCTGCGCTTCAGGCTGCTGGCGCTGGAAAAGCGCCAAGCCGGAAAGCTCGATGACGCCTTCAAGTTTTTTCAGCGGGCTGCGTATTACGCAGATAAGCCCTCGCAGGGCATGGTGGCTGAGATGCTGTGGAATGGTACGGGTACCCCACAGGACAAGTCAGCCGCTTACGCTGGATGGATATGGCCGCAGAGCGCGGTTACGAGGGATTTCTCGAGCTCCGCGAACGTTACTGGGCGGCTCTCGACGAAGCACAGCGGGAGCGCGCGATCAGTCTGGGGCAGGATATCTACGCGCGTTATGGAGACGAGGCGGCACTCCCACGAATCGCCAACGAGATCCGCAAGGAGCGAAAAGCCGTGACAGGCAGCCGTACGGGCTTCGCCGGCAACTTGAAGATCTACGTGCCCGGTCCTGCCGGCAGCATGGAGGAGATCGACGCAACAAAGTTCTACGACGACCGCTATTGGGATCCGAAGCAGTACCAGGCCTGGCATGACGCGATCTGGATGAAGCCGCGAGTGGCGCGAGTGGATATCGGCGGTGTGGAGCAGGTGCCGGCCGCGCCTGACAAACACTCGCGCATTCCCCAGGTGGCGCCACAGGTGGATGCTCCAGAACCGGTCACGGAGGACGCAATGCCAAAGCTGAACGAGGGCGCAGGAAAGCGCTGAACACGTTCCGGAACCATCCCCAACGGCCGCATCAGCGGCCGTTGTCTTTCAGTATCTCCCGCGCCGCATTGTGCCCCGGCGCTCCAGTGACGCCGCCGCCGGGATGGGTGCCGGAGCCGCACAGATACAGGCCCGGGATCGCACCGCGGTAGTTGGCCTGGCCGACCATCGGTCTGGCACTGAACAGCTGGTTGAGGCTCAACGCGCCATGGAAGATATCGCCTCCGATCAGGCCGAAGGTGCGCTCCAGATCCAGCGGACTCAGGATCTGCCGACCCAATACGGAGTCGGCAAAACCCGGGGCGTACTTGTCGACCGTGGCGACCATCAGGTCGGCCACTTCCTCGCGGTGATCGTCCCAGCTGCGCCCCTCGGGCAGTTGCGGCGCGACGTGCTGGCAGAACAGGCTGGCCACGTGCTGCCCCGGCGGCGCCAGCGAGTCGTCCAGGGTACTGGGGATCAACATTTCCACCACCGGCTCGCGCGACCAGCCGTACTGGCGTGCGTCCAGATACGCGCGATCCATGTAGTCCAAGCTCGGGGCAAGGATGATGCCGGCGGTGAGATGGTCGCCCGGCCCGGGCAGCGCGCGGAAGTCTGGCAGCCGCGACAACGCCACGTTCATGCGGAATGTGCCCGATCCGCAGCGCCAGTTGTGCATGCGCTCCCGCGTGGCGACGGGCACATCGGCAGGATCACACAGCTGCTCGTACAGCAGCTTCGGATTGACGTTGGCGACGACAGCGTTGGCGCGCAGTTCTTCGCCGCTGCCGGTGAGCACGCCGACCGCCATGCCCTGTTCGACCAGCACCTTCGCAACGCCCATTCCGGTACGGATCTCCACCCCCGCCGCCAAAGCCGCGCGCGCCATCGCCTGGGTGATCGCGCCCATGCCGCCGACGGCATGCCCCCAGGCCCCTTTAACGCCATTGCTCTGGCCGAACACGTGGTGCAACAGCACGTAGCGGTGCCAGGCGTATACGGACTGGCGTAATTGCCGACAATGCCGTCGAAACCAAACAGTGCCTTGATCGGGGCGCTCTCGAACCAGCGGTCCAGATACTCGGCCGCCGATAGGGTGAACAGGTCCAGCAGTTCCTGCTTCAGCGCCGCATCCAGCGAGTGCAGCTGCAGTCCGAGTCGACCGGCCTTCCACAGTTCCGGCAGCGCCTGCAGCCAGCGGCCATCGGTCACGTTGGGCGGCGCCTGCAGTGCCAGTGCGCGCAGCACATCGGCAAAAATCTCCAGACGCCGCTCGTAGGCAGGCAGGCGCTCGGCATCCCGCGCCGAGAATTTGGCCACTTCGGCCTGCGTGCGCCCGCCACCGGCCAGCAGGTACCGGCCCTGCGGCAAGGGCAGGAAATTGTTGATCCGCCGCGGCACCACCCGCAGGCCATGCCGTTCCAGCGCCAGCTCGGCGATCACCTTGGGCTGCAGCAGCGACACGGTATAAGCGGCCACCGAATTGCGGAAACCCGGGTGGAACTCCTCGGTCACCGCCGCACCGCCAACCACGTCGCGCCGCTCCAGCACCAGCACGCGTTTGCCGGCCTTGCCCAGGTAGGCGGCGCAGACCAGGCCGTTGTGGCCGCCGCCGATCACAATCGCGTCCCACGGACGATTCGCTGTCTTGGTCATGGCCGCTGTATAGCACTACCGGCGGCCCGGGCGAACGCATTCGCGGCCCATGACCTTCTACACCCTTTCCTCATCGGTTTCAGGCGTATCTTCCTGCGTTGGCCCCGGCTCCCGCGGCCCCATCTGTGCTCCGAAACCGGCCTGGAGGCCTATCCCGTGATCGCTCGCAAACCGCAGATCCTACTGCTGACCCTGGCCGTGTCGGCCGTGCTGGTCGGCTGCAAGAAAGAAGAAACCCCGGTTGCTCCGGCCGCCGCGCCGGCCGCTGCCGCCACCGAACTGAAGCTGGACGAATCCAAGCTGCCGGCCTACAACGCCTTCAGCGCCGCGGATCTGGATCCCAGCAAGGACGCCTGCACCGATTTCGGCGGCTACGTGAATGACAAGTGGCTCAATGCCAACGAGATTCCGGCCGACCGCACCAGCTGGGGCGCCTTCACCATCCTGGACGAGCGCTCGGTGGCCGTGCAGCACCAGTTGGCCGAGCAGGCCGCGGCGATGAAGAACGCCACCGGCATCGAAAAGATCGTCGGTGACTTCTGGGCCTCGGGCATGGACGAAGCCAAGATCAATGCGCTGGGCATCACCCCGCTGAAGGCCGACCTGGCCGCGATCGATGCGTTGACCGATACCGCCGCCATCGCCAACTACCTGCGCAGCAGCGCGGCCAAGGGCGAGAACATGCTGTTCGGCTTCGGCCCGGAGGCGGACTTCAAGAATTCGACCATGAACATGGCCTACGCCAGCCAGGGCGGCCTGGGCCTGCCGGATACCACCTACTACACCGAGGCCGGCAAGGCCGACAAGCTCAAGGCCTACCAGGACCACGTGGCCAAGGTGCTGGAGCTGGCCGGCGTGCCGGCGGCCGACGCCGCCAAGCAGGCCGAGGACGTGATCAAGTTCGAGACCCGGCTGGCCAAGGCGTCCAAGTCCAGCGTCGAGCTGTCGCGTGACGTGTCGCTGTATTACAACCCGGTCACCGTGGCCGACGCCGACAAGCTGACCCCGAACTTCAGCTGGAGCGCCTTCTTCCAGGCCCAGGGCATCGCCGCGCCGGCGACGTTCTCGCTGGCCATGCCGGCCTTCCACCAGGAAGTGAGCAAGATGCTCGGCGATACCGATCCGGCCGTGTGGCGCGCCTACCTGCGCTTCCACACCGTGGACAGCGCATCGCCCTACCTGAGCAACGATTTCGTGCAGCAGAACTACGCGTTCTACGGCAAGGAACTCAACGGCCAGAAGGAAATCAAGCCGCGCTGGAAGCAGGTGCTGGGCACGCTGGAAAACAACGCCGGTGAAGCCTTCGGCCAGATGTACGTCAAGGTCGCCTTCTCGCCCGAAGCCAAGGCCAAGATGGAAGTGCTGGTGAAGAACCTGGCCGACGCGCTGAAGGACCGCATCCAGAATCTGGCGTGGATGAGCGACGAGACCAAGGCCAAGGCCATCGCCAAGTGGGAAACCTTCACCCCGAAGATCGGCTACCCGGACAAGTGGCGTGACTGGTCGGGCCTGAACACCACCCACGACGATTACCTGGGCAACGTCCGCGCGGCCAACGCTTCAACTACAAGTGGGCGCTGGGCAAGATCGGCCAGCCGGTGGACAAGACCGAGTGGGGCATGACCCCGCAGATGGTCAACGCCTACTACAACCCGCTGCAGAACGAGATCGTGTTCCCGGCCGCCATCCTGCAGCCGCCGTTCTTCGATCCGAACGCCGACGATGCACTGAACTACGGCGGCATCGGCGCGGTGATCGGCCACGAGATGACCCACGGCTACGACGACCAGGGCAGCCGCTTCGGGCCGACCGGCAACTTCGAGAACTGGTGGACCCCGGCCGACGCCAAGGGTTTCTCCAGCCGCACCGGCAAGCTGGTCAACCAGTTCAACGAGTACAAGGTGGGCGAGCAGAACGTCAACGGCAAGCTGACCCTGGGCGAGAACATCGCCGACCTCGGCGGTCTGGCCACGGCCTACGACGCCCTGCAGAAGGCCACGGCCGGCAAGGAGGATCCGAAGGTGGAGGGGCTGACCCGCGATCAGCGCTTCTTCGCCAACTGGGCCACCGTGTGGCGTACCAAGTACACCCCGGAGAACGCCAAGGTCCGCCTGGCTACCGATCCGCACGCCCCGGCACAGTTCCGCGCGATGGGCGCGCCATCGAACCTGCCGACCTTCGCCGCCGCGTTCCAGTGCAAGGCCGGTTCGCCGATGGTCCGCACCGGCGACAAGCAGGTGGTGATCTGGTAATCGCGGCCACGCCGTGAGGTGACACCCGAAGGCCCGGCATTGCCGGGCCTTCTTTTATCTCCGATCGCCACGCCGCCGCTTCAGGACGCGGGTCGCACAACGCGGCGATGGCGCTCCCTCGGCCTTGCCACGGCTTGCTAAACTCCGCCCACTTTGTCCTTCCGCGGATATGCATCACATGCCCAACGTTCGCCCGCTTTCGCTTGCCCTGGCCTTGAGCCTGGTCACCGTGCTGTCCAGCTCCGATGCCGAGGCCGCCCGCAAGAAAGCTCCCGCCCGGGCCCCGGCGGCCAGTGCCGCCTGTACCGATTTCTACGAAGTGGCCAACGCCGACTGGCTCAAGGCCAATCCGGTGCCGCAGACCGGCGCGGTCACCGCGCTGGGCCAGCTGGCCGGCAACACCCGTCTCCAGCAGCGCCAGCTGCTTGATCGCGCGATGAATGCCCCGCAGGGCAACGTGCAGAAACTGCTGGGCGATTTCTGGGCCAGCGGCCTGGATGAGGCGGCGGTGGAAGCCGACGGCTCCAAGCCGATCGCGCCGCTGCTGACCCGCATCAACGCCATCAAGAAGGCCAAGGATGTGCCGGCCTCGATCGCCGCGCTGCACCAGGTCGGCATTCCGGTGGCCTTCAATTTCGCCCCGGACGTGGACCTGAAGGCGCTGGACCGCCACATCGGCTACTTCATGCAGGGCGGCATGGGTCTGCCGGACCCGGCGTTCTACACCCGCACCGATGCCGACACCGTCGCGCTGATGGGCCGCTACCGTGCCTATGTGAAGCAGATCCTGGCGCTGACCGGCACCCCGGCCAACCAGCTCGACGCCGAGTCGGCGCAGGTCATCGCGCTGGAAACCGAGCTGGCGCGCAGCGCGCAGCCGGTAGCCGACATCAACAACCCGTTCAACAACTACGCGCCGGTCCCGACCAAGGACCTGGGCCGCTACCGCAACCTGCAGCTGGACGCATTCCTCAAGGCGCAGGGCGTCAACGACGACCTGGTGTCGATGGCCGATCCGGCCCTGTTCCAGCAGCTCAACGGCATGGTCGCGCGGCTGCCGGCCGCGCAGTGGAAGGCCTACCTGCGCTGGCGCGTGGGCGATGCGATGGCCCCCTACCTGTCCAAGGGCTTCCGCGACGCTTCGTTCGAGTTCCGTGGCCGCGTGCTGCGTGGGCAGACCATCGCCCCGGCCCGCGCCGATGCGGTGCTGGACGCCATCAACGTCGCCGCCGGCCCGATGCTCGGCCACGAGTACGCCGCCACCTACCTCAGCCGCGATGCCCGCCGCCAGGCCGGGGTGATGGTCGACCAGATCCGCGAGGCGCAGCTGGCCGCCGTCAAGCGCAGCACATGGCTCAGCGCTGAAGCCAAGGCCGAAGCCGAAGCCAAGCTGGCCGCACTGAAGATCGAGATCGGCACCCCGCTGCGCGATCTGGACTACACCGTGCAGCCGATGGGCCGCGGCAGCTTCGGCGGCAACATGCTGATCGCCTCGACCTGGCGCCACGGCCAGGAAATGAAGCGTATCGGCAAGGGCAACGCCGACCGTCGCTGGGACGTGCTGCCGCAGCAGCCGGCGATCAACTACGACCTGGCGCAGAACCGCCTGATCGTCACCGCCGCCGCGCTGCAGGGGCCGATCTTCGTCGACAAGGCCAGCACCGCGGAGAAGTTCGGTGCCTACGGTGCGCTGGTGGCCCACGAGATCAGCCGTGCCGTCGATGCCAAGGGTGCGCTGATCGATGCCCGGGGCGAGCTGCGCAGCTGGTGGACGCCGGCCGACAAGACCGCCTGGACACTGATCGGCAACCGCGTCGCCGCCCAGTACAGCGCCTATCCGTTCCCGGGCGTGAAGGATGCCAAGGTCAACGGCCAGCTGACCCGTGACGAGAACATGGCCGACATCTCGGGGGTGGAGATCGCCTGGGAAGCCTTCAGCGCCGCGCAGCCCGATGCCAAGCCGGCCGACAGGCAGGCCTTCTTCAAGGCGTGGGCGGGCCTGTGGCCGGCGCAGCTCTCGCCCAACGAGGCGGTGCAGCGTCTGGCCAGCGATGTGCATGCGCCGGGCCGCTGGCGCAGCAACGCGCCGCTGTCCAACCTGCCGGCCTTCGGCGCCAGCTTCAGCTGCAAGCCGGGCCAGCCGATGCAGCGTACCGACGCCGAGCAGATCAGGATCTGGCGTTGACCGCCGGCTGATGCGGGACATGAAAAAGGCGCGGAATCCGCGCCTTTTTCTTTGCCCTCGATCGGACCTACTTCACCCGCCGCAGGTGGTTCGGCCGCCCGCTGCCGCCGCCCCCGCGCGGCTTGAACGGCGGCTGCCCGCGCCAGTAACGGATCAGCAGCCAGCCGAACAGCATGCCGCCCAGATGCGCGAAGTGGGCCACGCCCGGCTGCCAGCCGGTGAAGCCGAGCATCAGCTCCATGGCGCCGAACACGATCACGAAGGTCCGCGCCTTCATCGGAATCGGCGGGAACAGCAGCATCACCCGCTGGTTCGGGAACAGCATGCCGAACGCCAGCAGCAGCCCGAACACCCCGCCCGAGGCACCCAGCACCGGAGCGCCCTCACCCATCAGCGCGGCCACCAGCAGCTGGCAGACACCGGCGCCGGCCACCGTCACCAGGTAATAGGTCAGGAAGCGCTTTTCGCCCCAGGTCTGCTCCAGCGGCGCACCGAACATGAAAAGCGCGAGCATATTGAAGAACAGATGGCCGAAGCTGCCGTGCAGGAAGCCGTAGGTCAGCAGCTGCCACGGCTGGAAGTTCTGCCCCGGCGAGAACGCATCAAAGCCGTGCTCGCTGAGCGGCCACAGCATGAACGGAGCGAAGGTGTCGTTCCCCAGCAGGAACGGCTGCTGCAGGAAGAACAGCACCACATTGGCGATCAGCAGCGCCCGGGTAATGGTAGGCAGTCGGGAAAACATGTCGGCATCCATTGGAATTGCGACATGATAGCCGCAGCGTCTAGCCCGGCCCCCAGACCGCCGCATCCAGATCGCGCGCGGGCCGCGGCCGCCTGACCCGCCCGTTCTCGACCACCACACCCTCCGCACG
>NZ_BAZI01000031.1 GCF_001310775.1 Stenotrophomonas pictorum JCM 9942 | reverse complement strand
CGGGCAGCGCGCCCGCGAGGCCGGCATCAAGCGGCTGTACACGCTGGGACCGCTGAGCGAGGCGGCCTCGAAGGCGTTCGGCGAGGGCGGGCGTCATTTTGACAGCCATGCTGCGCTGGCTGCCGCGCTGCAAACCGAACTTCATGCTGGCGTGCGTTGCCTGGTCAAAGGCTCGCGCGGCAGCGCCATGGACAAGATTGTGACCACGCTGCTGCAGCGTGGCGAGG
The DNA here is from genome assembly GCF_001310775.1 of Stenotrophomonas pictorum JCM 9942. Lineage (GTDB taxonomy): Bacteria > Pseudomonadota > Gammaproteobacteria > Xanthomonadales > Xanthomonadaceae > Stenotrophomonas > Stenotrophomonas pictorum. Next base: position 15,673 of record NZ_BAZI01000031.1, on the reverse strand, counting down.
ACACACCGCATGTTGCTTGAACTGGCCCGTTGGTTGCAGCAGCTGGACGATCTGTTCCGGCTGTTCAACTACATCACTTTCCGCGGCATCCTGGCGGCGCTGACCGCGCTGTCGCTGTCACTGTGGCTGGGACCGGCGGCCATCCGCCGCCTGGCACAGCTCAAGGGGGGGCAGCCGATCCGCAAGGATGGCCCGCAGTCGCATTTCTCCAAGGCTGGCACGCCGACCATGGGCGGCGGCCTGATCCTGACCACGGTGCTGATCTCGGTATTGCTGTGGGGCGATCTGCGCAACCGTTACGTGTGGCTGGTGCTGGCGGTGATGCTATGCTTCGGCGCGATCGGCTGGTACGACGACTGGATCAAGATCGCCAGGCGCGATCCCAATGGCCTGAAGTCGCGCTGGAAGTACCTGCTGCAATCCATTTTCGGTCTGGCCGCGGGCCTGTTCCTGTTCTACACCGCCGACGTGCCGGCCGCGCTGACGTTCTACATCCCGATGTTCAAGTCGATCGCGCTGCCGCTGGCGGGCGTCAGCTTCGTGACCATCGCCTACTTCTGGATTGTCGGCTTCTCCAATGCGGTCAATCTGACCGATGGCCTGGATGGCCTGGCGATCATGCCGACGGTGTTGGTGGCCTGTGCACTGGGCGTGTTCGCCTACGCCTCGGGCAACGCGGTGTTCTCCAGCTACCTGCAGATTCCGCAGATCCCCGGCGCCGGTGAGCTGGTCATCATCTGCGCGGCGATCGCCGGTGCCGGTCTGGGTTTTCTGTGGTTCAACACCTATCCGGCGATGGTGTTCATGGGCGATGTCGGCGCCTTGGCGCTGGGCGCGGTGCTGGGCACCATCGCGGTGATCGTGCGCCAGGAACTGGTGCTGGTGATCATGGGCGGCGTGTTTGTGATCGAGACGCTGTCGGTGATGATCCAGGTGGCCTCGTTCAAGCTCACCGGCAAGCGCGTGTTCCGCATGGCGCCGATCCATCATCACTTCGAGCTGAAGGGCTGGCCGGAGCCGCGCGTGATCGTGCGCTTCTGGATCATCTCGGTGGTGCTGGTGCTGATCGGCCTGGCAACCTTGAAGGTGCGCTGATGGACGACCACTCGCGTCAGGCAACCCGGCTCGAAGCCATCGGCGGCAGCTACGACAAGTGGCTGCTGGGCGCGGCCGTGGCGCTGGCGTCGATCGGGATCGTGATGGTGGCGTCCAGCTCCATCGCGCTGACGCAGAGTCCGTTCTACTACCTGACCCGCCACCTGCTGTTCATCGGCATCGGTGTGGTGCTGGCGGCGGTGGTGTTGCGGGTGGAGTTGAAGGAAATCGAGAAGTACAACCAGCTGCTGCTGCTGGGCTGTTTCGCCCTGCTGATCGTGGTGTTCATTCCAGGCCTGGGCAGCAGCGTCAACGGCGCGCAGCGCTGGATCAACCTGGGCGTGTCCAAGTTCCAGACGGTGGAGGCGGTGAAGGTGCTCTACATCGTTTGGCTGTCCAGTTATCTGGTGCGCTTCCGCGACGAGGTCAACGCCACCTGGCTGGCGATGCTCAAGCCGGTGGGCGTGGTCGGCGTGCTGGTGGTGCTGCTGCTGCTGCAGCCGGACTTCGGTTCCTCGATGCTGCTGCTGGGCATCACCACCTGCATGCTGTTGCTCGGTGGCGCCCAGATCAAGCGCATCATCCTGCCGGTGCTGCTGATGCTGCCGGCGCTGGTGCTGCTGGTGATCTTCGAGCCGTATCGCATGCGCCGCGTCACCTCGTTCATGGATCCATGGGTGGACCAGCTCGGCTCGGGCTACCAGCTGTCCAACGCGTTGATGGCGATCGGCCGCGGCGAATGGACCGGCGTCGGTCTGGGCGCCTCGATCCAGAAGCTGAACTATCTGCCCGAATCACACACCGACTTCATCTTCTCGGTGATCGCCGAAGAACTGGGCTTCCTGGGCGTGTGCACGATCATCGTGCTGTATGCGCTGCTGGTGGGGCGTGCGTTCTGGCTGGGCATGCGCTGCATCGAGATGCGCCGTCATTTCGCCGGCTATATCGCCTTCGGTATCGCGCTGTGGATCGGCCTGCAGACGTTCGTCTCGATCGGCGTGAACCTGGGCATGCTGCCGACCAAGGGACTGACGCTGCCGCTGATCTCTTCCGGTGGTTCCAGCGTGATGATGACCTGCGTGGCGATGGGCCTGTTGCTGCGCGTGTCCTATGAATACAACCGCGCGGTGCGTCGCCAGGAAGTGCGCGAGGACATCGATCTGGCCGATGCCGTCATGACTGAAGCGCCACCGGCCGGCGAACCGGCCACGGCAACGGCCATTGCCGCGGCCATGCAGACCGGTGCCTCGCGCGGTACCAGCCGCATGCCGCAGCGGGTCGAACCGACCTTCGGGAGGATCGCCTGATGGTCGCGCCGAACGCCTCGCAGGACGCACGCCCGGTGATGATCATGGCCGGCGGCACCGGTGGTCATATTTTCCCGGGTCTTGCGGTGGCCAAAGTGCTGCGCGAGCGCGGGATTCCGGTGACCTGGCTGGGCGCCGAGGGCGCGATGGAAACCCGGCTGGTGCCGCAGCACGCTATCCCTATCGATACGCTGGCCATCAGTGGCCTGCGCGGCAAGGGCAAGCTGGCTCTGCTGGGCGCGCCGCTGCGGGTGATGCGTGCGATCCGCAGTGCCGGCTACGTGCTGCGTGACCGCAATCCACGCGCGGTGGTGGCTTTTGGTGGTTTCGCCTCCGGCCCGGGCGGCATGGCCGCGCGCCTGCATGGCCTGCCGCTGCTGGTGCACGAACAGAATCGCGCACCGGGTATGACCAACCGCATCCTATCGCGCTTTGCGCGCCGTGTGCTGTCGGGTTTCCCGGGCAGCTTCGCCGGTGGCCGGGAAGAAGTGGTGGGCAATCCGGTGCGTGCCGAGATCGCCGCGTTGCCGGCGCCGGAGCAGCGTCTGACCGGCCGCATCGGACCGATGCGGGTGCTGGTACTGGGTGGCAGCCAGGGGGCGCGCGCGCTGAACAATGCCATGCCCAAGGCCCTGGCCGCGCTGGGCAACAGCGTCGCCCTCGAGGTCTGGCACCAGTGCGGTGAGAAGCTGCACGAAGAAGCCCTGCACGCCTATCGCGCAGCGGGGGTGGAAGGCCGCGTCGACATGTTCATCACGGACATGGCGGCCGCCTACTGCTGGGCCGATCTGGTGGTGTGCCGTGCCGGCGCCTCGACCCTGGCCGAATTGTGCGCGGTGGGGATCGGCAGCGTCCTGGTGCCGTTTGCCGCCGCGGTGGACGACCACCAGACCCACAACGCCGAATACCTGGTCGAACGCGGTGCCGCCGAGCTGCTCAGGCAGGACGACGCGCTGGCGATCAATCTGGAGGACGTGCTGCGCACGTTGGCCACCAATCCCGCCGGACGCATGCAGATGGCGCACGCCGCGCGTGCGCTGGCCAAGGTCGATGCGGCCGAACGCATCGCAGACATCATTCTTGAGGAAGCAGTATGAAAACGGCATCGCGCCCCCGCGCCCGCCACACCGGAGGCCGGGCATGATCCGCCGCCTTCACGACACCACCGATCTGGTGCGCGCGTTCCCGCGCGTGCATTTTGTCGGCATCGGCGGCACCGGCATGAGCGGCATCGCCGAAGTGATGCTGACGCTGGGCTACGAGGTCTCCGGTTCGGACAATGCCGACAACGCCGCCACGCGCCGTCTGGCCCGGCTGGGCGCGCGCGTGATGCGGGGCCATTCGGCGGCCAACGTGCTCGGCACCGACTGCATTGTCGTGTCCAGCGCCATCCGTGAAGACAACCCGGAACTGATGGAAGCGCGCAGCCAGCGCATTCCGATCATGCCGCGTGCGGCGATGCTGGCCGAGCTGATGCGCTTCCGTCGTGGCATCGCCGTGGCCGGTACCCATGGCAAGACCACCACCACCTCGCTGACCGCCGCGGTGCTGAGCGAAGGCGGAATGGATCCGACCTTCGTCATCGGCGGTCAATTGCTGGCCGCCGGCGCCAACGCCAGGCTCGGCAGTGGCCAATGGCTGGTGGCCGAAGCCGATGAGAGCGATGGCAGCTTCCTGCGCCTGAATCCGCTGGTGGCGGTGATTACCAACATCGACGCCGACCATCTTGAAAACTACGGCAACGACTTCGCCCGCGTGCAGGCCGCCTTTGCCGAGTTCCTGCAGCGCCTGCCGTTCTATGGCCTGGCGGTGTTGTGCATCGATGATCCGGAAGTCGCCGCGCTGGCGGCGAAGACGCCGCGTCACGTGATGAGCTACGGCCTGAGCAGCAATGCCGATGTGCGCGCCGAAGACGTGGTGCAGGATGGCCCGCGCATGCGCTTCACCCTGCGCCTGCCCGAAGGCAGCAGCGTGCCAGTGACATTGGCGCTGCCCGGCAGGCACAACGTGCTCAATGCGCTGGCCGCCGCGGCGGTGGCTTGGCAGCTGGGGGTCGCGCCGGAGACGATTGCCATCGCACTGGAGAAATTTGAAGGTGTGGGCCGCCGTTTCAACGATCTGGGCGAAGTCACCACCCACAAGGGCGCCAAGGTCCGCGTGATCGATGACTACGGTCACCATCCGCGTGAGCTGGAAGCGGTGTTCGCCGCCGCGCGCGGGGGGTGGCCGACCCAGCGTCTGGTGGTCGCCTTCCAGCCGCATCGTTACAGCCGTACCCGCGACCAGTTCGACGCGTTTGCGGCAGTGCTGTCCGAAGTCGATGCGCTGGTACTCAGCGAGGTCTATGCCGCCGGCGAGGCGCCGATTCCCGGTGCCGACTCCCGATCGCTGGCCCGCGCGATCCGCGCGCGCGGTCGCAGCGAGCCGGTGGTGGTCGGCAGTGCGGCCGATCTGGTTTCGGTGCTGCCCGATGTGCTGCAGGACGGCGACCTGCTGTTGATGATGGGCGCCGGTGATATCGGCCATATCGCCCAGCAGATCATCACCGACGGCTTCAAGGAGACGGCGGACAAATGATCCTCATCGTGCTCCCGTCTGCTGATGCCCGCGCGGTTGCCTTTTCGGCAGCGGCGTCAGCGCGTGCGTGGGCTGCGGTGGAGGTGGCACGATGAACGCGCTGCTGCGGATGCTCGCCTGGCTGCTGGCCCTCTCCCTGGTGGTGCTGCCGGTAGTGGCGGTGCTCAACGGCTGGGTGGGAACCGAGCGCTGGCCGCTGGCCAAGCTGCGCGTGCACGGCGAATTCAAGCGGGTGCCGGCCGAGGATCTGCAACAAGCCTTGTTGCCGTATGCGCGCTCTGGCTACTTCGCGGTGAAACTGCAGGATGCGCAGCGCGCGATCGAAGCGCTGCCGTGGGTGGAGAGTGCCCAGGTGCGCAAGCAGTGGCCGGATGTGCTGGAAGTGCACATCGTCGAGCACAAGCCCTTCGCGCGCTGGGGCAACGACCGGCTGCTGTCCGAGCAGGGGCGTCTGTTCGCCGTGCCCCACGGGCTGGAAAGCGCGCTGCTTCCGGAGCTGGAAGGCCCGGAAGCGATGACCGGCGAAGTGGTCGAGCTCTACAACGAATCACGCGCCCTGTTCGCGCCAGCCGGCGTGGACGTGCAAAAAGTGGTGCTGGATGCGCGCGGCAGCTGGTTGCTGGCGCTGGACAACGGCACCGAAGTGGTCATCGGCCGCACCGATGCGCGGTCGCGCCTTGCCCGCTTCGTGCGGGTGCTGCCGCAGCTCACCCGCACCCAGGTGCCGATCGTGCGCGCCGATCTCCGCTACACCAACGGTTTCACGCTGAGCTGGGGAACCCCACCGCCGGCAACAAAGCAGACGCAGGACAGGACATGAATCGCAAGGGTGACAAATCACTGATCGTCGGTCTCGATATCGGCACCTCCAAGGTGGTGGCGCTGGTGGGCGAGTACTCGCCAGGCAGCCCGATCGAGGTGATCGGCATCGGCTCGCATGAATCGCGCGGGCTCAAGCGCGGCGTGGTGGTGGATATCGAATCCACCGTGCAGTCGATCCAGCGGGCGATCGAGGAAGCCGAACTGATGGCCGGCTGCGAGATCCGTTCGGTCTACGCCTCCATCTCCGGCAACCATGTGCAATGTCGCAACTCGCAGGGCATCACCCCGATCCGCGAGGGTGAAGTCAGCTGGGGCGATCTGGACCGGGTACTGGAAGCGGCCAAGGCCGTGGCGATTCCGGCCGACCAGAAAATCCTGCATGCGATCCCGCGCGAATACGTGCTGGATGACTCGCAGGAAGGCATCCGCAACCCGGTCGGCATGACCGGCGTGCGTCTGGAAGTACATGCCCACCTGGTGGTGTGCGCGCAGTCGGCCGCCGCCAACATCAGCAAGTGCGTGCAGCGTTGCGGCCTGCAGGTGGACGACCTGGTGCTGTCTTCGCTGGCCTCGAGTGTGGCGGTGCTGACCGCCGACGAGCGCGAGCTGGGCGTGGTGATGGTCGATATCGGCGCCGGGACCACCGACATCGCGGTGTTTGTACAGGGGGCGATCTGCCACACCGCCTCGTTGCCGATCGCCGGTGATCACGTCACCAACGATATCGCGCACATGTTGCGCACGCCGACGCCCGAAGCCGAGCAGATCAAGGTCCGTTACGCCTGCGCGCTGGCGCAGATGGCAACGGCCGAAGAAAGCATCCAGGTGCCCAGCGTGGGCGATCGCCCGCCGCGTCGCATGCCGCGCCATTCGCTGGCGCAAGCGGTGCAGGGGCGTTACGAGGAGATTTTCGAAATGGTACAGGCCGAACTGCGCCGCTCCGGTTTCGAGGAAATGGTGCGCGCCGGCATGGTGCTCAGCGGCGGCGCGTCGAAGATGGAAGGTGTGGTCGAGCTGGCCGAGGAAATGCTGCAGATGCCGGTACGCGTGGGTATTCCCCAGCACGTCACCGGGCTGGGCGAAGTGGTCGGCAACCCGGTGCATGCCACCGGCGTGGGCCTGCTGCTGATGGGCAGCCAGATCGAACACCCGCGGCGGCCGTCATTGCCGGCCGGTCGCGCCGGCAGTCTGTTCAAGAAGTTGAAGACCTGGTTCCGCGGGGAGTTCTGACCGCCGGACCGGGACAGCAAGTGCAGTGCGACAAACAGCAGGGCAAGACGAAGTGCAGTAACGCGGTCATTGAAGTAGGCAACAACCGCCGGTGAGGGATATCCCGAACCGGTACACCAACTAAAACTCGCCGGTGCGGGTGGGCACGGAAGGAGAACGGATCTCCCGAATGCCCAGACCAATCACGGCAATAGAGAGGACATGGACATGGCGCATTTCGAACTGATTGAAAAGATGGCACCCAACGCGGTGATCAAGGTGGTGGGCGTGGGCGGCGGCGGCGGCAACGCCGTGGCGCACATGGTCAACACCAATGTGGATGGCGTGGAGTTCATCACCGCCAACACCGATTCGCAGGCCATCAAGAATTGTGGTGCCAAGCTGCAGCTGCAGCTGGGGACCAACGTGACCAAGGGCCTGGGCGCAGGCGCCAACCCGGAAGTCGGCCGCCAGGCGGCACTGGAAGACCGCGAGCGCATCATGGATGCCCTGCAGGGCGCGGACATGGTGTTCATCACCGCTGGCATGGGCGGTGGCACCGGCACCGGTGCGGCACCGGTGGTGGCGCAGCTGGCCAAGGAAATGGGCATCCTGACCGTGGCCGTTGTCACCAAGCCGTTTCCGTTCGAAGGTCGCCGCCGCATGCAGGTCGCGCTGAAGGGCATCGAGGAGCTGAGCCAGCATGTCGATTCGCTGATCACCATCCCGAACGAGAAGCTGATCACCGTGCTCGGCCGCAACGCCACCATGGTGCAGGCGTTCCGCGCCGCCAACGACGTGCTGCAGGGCGCGGTGCAGGGCATCGCCGACCTGATCGTGCGTCCGGGTCTGATCAACGTCGACTTCGCCGACGTGCGTACCGTGATGTCGGAAATGGGTCTGGCAATGATGGGCACCGGCACCGCCCGCGGCGATGACCGCGCCCAGGCTGCCGCCGAAGCCGCCATCCAGAATCCGCTGCTGGATGATGTGAACCTGGCCGGCGCCAATGGCGTTCTGGTCAACATCAGCGCCGGCACCGACATCACCATGAGCGAGTTCGACGAGATCGGCCGCACCGTGCACGCCTTCGCCTCGGAAGACGCCACCGTGGTCATCGGCACTGTGATCGATCCGGATCTGGGCGACGAGATCAAGGTGACCGTGGTCGCCACCGGTCTGAACCGCGCCGTGTCCAAGAACGCCCAGCGTCCGGGCGAGCGGGGTCCGATCAAGCTGGTGCGCAACGCCACCACCGGCCAGGCCGAGTTCGACGACTACGAAAGCCCGGCCGACGCCGTGGCCAAGGCCGTGGGCAATACCATGGGCATGGGCCTGCGTCGTCCGAGCTCGGACACCGTGGGGGCTTCGGCGCCGACGGCCTCGTCCACCGTTGCCGCCGAACTGCCCAGCGATTACCTCGACATCCCGGCGTTCCTGCGCCGTCAGGCGGACTGAGCGGCCTCGTTGCCGGAGGCCAGTGCCAACGCGTCCCGGGCGCACCGGTCGCGGGGGCTCCGGGCGGACGGTAATCGATGCAGCAAGTGACCCTGGAGCTGTCCACTCCAGGGGGAATGCCATGTCCTTTGTCGCCGGGCCAGGATCGGCCCGGCGGCATTTTCCGCACCGGACTGTTGCACAGCCCCGCCCTGGATGTGGGCCGGGTCGGCTGTTAACGCGTGTTATTCTTGTTTGCTCAGAGCCGCGTCTGCGCGGCAGCTTCGAACTGCACATCCATGATCCAGCAACGCACCCTCAAGAACACGATCCGCGCCACCGGTGTCGGCCTGCACAGCGGTGACAAGGTCTACATGACCCTGCGCCCTGCGCCGGTGAACCATGGCATCGTGTTCCGGCGGGTGGATCTGGAACCGGTGGTGGAAGTGCCGGCGCGTGCGGATCTGGTCACCGAGGTGACCCTGTGCACCGGGCTGACCTGCGAAGGCGCCAAGATCCAGACCGTTGAACACCTGATGTCGGCCCTGGCCGGGCTGGGGGTGGACAACTGCATTGTCGAGCTGTCCTCGGCCGAGCTGCCGATCATGGATGGTTCGTCCGGCCCGTTCGTGTTCCTGCTGCAGTCCGCGGGCGTAGTGGAGCAGGACGCACCCAAGCGCTTCCTGCGCATCCTCAAGACGGTGGAAGTACGCGATGGCGACAAGGTCGCCCGTTTCGAGCCCTATGAAGGCTACAAGCTGGGCTTCACCATCCAGTTCGACCATCCGATGATCCCGGCCAAGCAGTCGCGCGTGGAGATCGACTTTTCGACCACGGCCTACATCAAGGAAATCGCGCGCGCACGGACGTTCGGCTTCATGCGCGATCTGGAATACATGCGCGAGCGCAATCTGGGCCTGGGCGGCTCGATGGACAACGCCATCGTGCTGGACGAGTTCCGCGTGCTCAATGACGACGGCCTGCGTTACACCGACGAATTCGTGCGCCACAAGATCCTCGACGCGATCGGTGACCTGTATCTGGCCGGTGGCCAGGTGCTGGCGGCCTATGAAGGCTACAAATCCGGCCACGCGCTCAACAACAAGCTGGTGCGTGCGCTGCTGGCCGATGAAAGCGCATGGGAATGGGCGAGCTATGACTCCCCGGCAGCCACCGATCCGGTGGTCTATGGAACCCCGGCGTACGCCTGAGCGGAACCGAAGTTTGACCGTAAGAGGGGCTGGCGCCTTGCGCCGGCAACTGTCGGCTGCGTCATGAAAATGTGAATCCGCAGTGGGTCCCAGCCTTAATTTAACCTTAAATTAACAAAACGCTAACTCCTGCGACCTCGTACGCGGCTAGGATTCCTGCCGGCCTCCTGTGGTGACCGTCGCCGGTCGCTTCAGGACAGCTGGGGCGGGGACGCCCCGTTTGCGCTCAGGAGCGGGTGGATTTCACATCCTGAAGGGCATCCAAGGCATCACGCAGACCTTTGTGCGTGGCTGCCGAAACTGCGGTACTGCGCTGATTTTCACGCACTGGGGAGTGCGGCGGTGCGGTTGCAGTCTTGACGGTCACCCGCGTGGCCTTCAGCCCGATGGATCGGGCCGCGTCGAGCAACTGGTCTTCGGCAAGCCGCACCTTGCATGCCAGACCGGGGAATCGACGAGAAAAACGAGGTGTTCGCCGTCCACATTGGCCAGCCGGCAACGGTTTGCCAGCGCAGGCGGCAAATGGGGGCGCAATTGCCGGTCCATCGCATCGAGCCAGAGAGCCCGGCGCAACGGATTTCCTGCTTTGTCCGCCATCACCGTCTCCAGTGCCAGTTTGGGCACGGAGCGGGATCGAACACTGGATTTCGGCTCAGACATAAGAAATTTTCAATGGCATTTAAAAAGATCGTAATCAAAACGCGTGAACAAAAGGCCAAGACGCCGTTTGCCCGCGTTCAGATGTTTTTCGAGGATCGTCCGCAGGCCCTGCTGGGCAGTGTGCTTGGCATCGGTTGCCTGATGGGCGTGGCGTTGAGCCTGGCCATCGGCATGGTGGGCGATTCGGCCCTGCAAGCCAAGGTGGATCGGCAGGAACAGGAACTGGCCAAGGTCCGCGCCGACGCCCAGACCCAGGTCAACGCGCTGGCAGCGCGACTGGGCGAACTGCAGGCCCAGGCCACGCGGCTCAATGCGCTGGGCGAACGCCTGACCCAGATGGGCAAGCTGGAAGACGGCGAGTTCGATTTCAATGAAACCCCGGGTATGGGTGACGGCGAGCCCGGTCCGACCCAGGACATTCCGGTCAGTGCGGTCAACACCGACTTACAGATGCTGGAGCAGCGCTTCGCTGCTTCAGGCAAGCAGCTCTCGGTGCTGGAGTCGCTGCTGTTCGACCACCAGTTGGAGCAGAACGCCGTGCCTTCGCGCATGCCGATCAGCAACACCTACATCACCTCCAACTTCGGCACCCGCGCCGATCCGTTCGGTCGCGGCCGGGCGACGCACAAGGGGATGGATTTCCACGCCCGTGTCGGTGATCCGGTGATGTCCGTGGCCGATGGTGTGGTCAGCTTCGCCGGCGTGAAGGGCGGCTACGGCAACGTGGTCGACGTCGATCACGGCAATGGCTATGTGACGCGTTATGCGCACAATTCGCGCCTGACCGTGCGCGAAGGCAATCTGGTGCGCGCCGGGCAGGAAGTGGCCAAGGCCGGTTCCAGCGGCCGTTCGACCGGTGCGCACGTGCATTTCGAGGTCTGGGAGCGCGGTAATGCGGTCAATCCGCGCAAGTTTCTCGGTGAAGGCGGCAACACCCCGGTGGGGCGTCGCAGCCGCGGTTGACCGGCTTGGGGCGGACGCTTGAATCGCCAAGCCCCCGCCCCAAGCTACAATAGGCGTTGCCATCGACAGGGCGCATTGCGCCCTGTTCTGTTTGTGACCGGCAGTCCCAGGGGGCGGTACGGTCGTACGGCATTTCATTCAAACCGGTTCCTTCAATGATCAACAGCCTGCTTACCCGCGTTTTTGGCAGCCGTAACGAGCGCCAGCTTCGCCAGCTCAACCGTATCGTCGCCAAGATCAATGCCTTGGAGCCGGAGATCCAGAAGCTCTCCGATGACGCGCTGAAGGCCAAGACGGCCGAATTCCGTGAACGCATCGCCGGCGGCGAAGCCCTGGACAAGGTGCTGCCGGAAGCCTTCGCGGTCTGCCGTGAAGCCTCCACCCGCGTGCTGGGCATGCGCCATTACGACGTGCAGCTGATTGGCGGCATGGTCCTGCACCTGGGCAAGATCGCCGAAATGCGCACCGGTGAGGGCAAGACCCTGGTGGCTACGCTGCCGGTCTACCTCAACGCGCTGGAAGGCAAGGGCGTCCACGTGGTCACGGTGAACGACTACCTGGCCCGCCGCGACGCCGCGCAGATGGGCAAGCTGTACAACTGGCTGGGCCTGAGTGTGGGCGTGGTCTATCCGGGCATGCCGCACAGCGACAAGCGCGAGGCTTATGCCGCCGACATCACCTACGGCACCAACAACGAGTTCGGTTTCGATTACCTGCGCGACAACATGGCGCTGACCAGGGGGGATCGCTACCAGCGTGGCCTGCATTACGCCATCGTCGACGAGGTCGACTCGATCCTGATCGACGAGGCGCGTACCCCGCTGATCATCTCCGGCCCGGCCGACGATTCCCCGGAGCTGTACATCCGCGTCAACCGCGTGGTGCCGGGCCTGATCAAGCAGGAAGCCGAGGACGGCGAGGGCGACTACTGGGTCGATGAGAAGGGCAAGCAGGTGCACCTGTCCGAAGCGGGCATGGAGCACGCCGAGGAACTGCTGCGCGAAGCCGGCATCATCGGTGCCGACAACGAAGGCGGCCTGTATGCCGCGCAGAACCTGACCGTCGTCCACCACCTCAACGCCGCGCTGCGCGCCCACGCCATCTACCAGCGCGATGTGGACTACATCGTGCGCGATGGCGAAGTGGTGATCGTCGACGAATTCACCGGCCGTACCCTGGCCGGCCGCCGCTGGTCCGACGGCCTGCACCAGGCGGTGGAAGCGAAGGAAGGCGTGCCGGTCCAGCGGGAAAACCAGACGCTGGCCAGCATCACCTTCCAGAACCTGTTCCGCATGTACAAGAAGCTGTCCGGCATGACCGGTACGGCCGATACGGAAGCCTTCGAATTCCAGAGCATCTACGGCCTGGAAGTGGTGGTGATCCCGACCAACAAGCCGACCGTGCGCAAGGACCACCCCGACCAGGTGTTCCTCAACCGCACCGGCAAGTTCAACGCGGTGCTGGCCGACATCGAGGAATGCGCCAAGCGCGGCCAGCCGGTGCTGGTGGGTACCACCTCGATCGAAACCTCGGAGATGCTGTCCGAGCACCTGCGCAAGGCCGGTGTGCAGCACGAGGTGCTCAATGCCAAGCAGCATGACCGCGAAGCGACCATCGTCGCCAACGCCGGCCGTCCGGGCTCGGTGACCATCGCCACCAACATGGCCGGTCGCGGTACCGACATCGTGCTCGGCGGTTCGCTGGAAACCGAGCTGCACGAGCTGGGCGACGAGATCAGCGACGAGCAGAAGGCCGCCGTGAAAGCCGCCTGGCAGGCGCGTCACGAAGCGGTCAAGGCGGCCGGCGGCCTGCACATTGTCGGCACCGAACGCCACGAATCGCGTCGTATCGACAACCAGCTGCGTGGCCGTTCCGGCCGTCAGGGTGATCCGGGTTCGTCCCGCTTCTACCTGTCGCTGGAAGACAACCTGATGCGCATCTTCGCCTCGGACTGGGTGCAGAAGGCGATGCGCATGATGGGTATGAAGGAAGACGACGTCATCGAAGACCGCATGGTCAGCCGTCAGATCGAGAAGGCGCAGCGCAAGGTCGAGGCGCACAACTTCGACATCCGCAAGAACCTGCTGGACTTCGACGACGTCAACAACGACCAGCGCAAGGTGATCTACGCCCAGCGCGACGAGCTGCTGGACGCCGAGTCGGTCAAGGACAACATCGACGGCATCCGTGGCGATGTGATCTATGACCTGGTGACCCGCTTCGTGCCGCCGAACTCGGTGGACGAGCAATGGGATCTGGCCGGTCTGCAGGCGACGATGGAATCGGAGCTGGGCGTGCAGATGGACGTGGTCGGCCTGGTCAAGGCGCACGAGGAACTCGATGCCGAGGCGATCGCGCAGAAGGTGATCGACTTCATGGACGAGCACTTCGCGCAGAAGGAAGCGGCCGTGGGCAGCGAAACCATGCGCGCGCTGGAAAAGCACGTGATGCTGACCGTGCTCGACCAGAGCTGGAAGGAGCATCTGGCGCGTATGGATTACCTGCGCCAGGGCATCTACCTGCGTGGTTACGCGCAGAAGCAGCCCAAGCAGGAGTACAAGAAGGAAGCCTTCGAGCTGTTCTCGCAGATGCTCGAAGACGTCAAGCGCGAAGTGATCACCATGCTCTCGCGCGTGCGCGTGCGCAGCGAGGAGGAAGTGGCCGCGATGGAGGCGCTGGAACGCCAGCAGGCCGAAGCGCGTCTGCAGATGTCGCAGTTCCAGCACCAGGACAGCGGTGGCTACAGCGCCGATGAGGAAGCCGCGCAGGTGGAGGCCGGCCCGCAGGGCGTGGCCCAGATCACCCGCGAGGAGCCCAAGGTTGGCCGCAATGATCCGTGCCCGTGCGGCAGTGGCAAGAAGTTCAAACACTGCCACGGCCAGCTGAGCTGATCGATCAAAGCCCCGCCCCGTGCGGGGCTTTTTTCTGGCCCGGTCTCCGCCCCGGCACGCGGGTGCGGCCGGCACCGGAATGTTGCGCCGAAGGGCGGGTTTTCGGCATTCTCAGCCCATGACTTCCCCCTTGCGCTCGATCCACGTCGTGGCCGCCGTCATCACCGACGCGCGCGGCCGTATCCTGCTCAATCGCCGCAGCGGCGACAGTGACATGGCCGGGTTGTGGGAGTTCCCCGGTGGCAAGCGCGAGCCCGGCGAGACCTCCGAACAGGCGCTGGCGCGCGAGCTGCACGAGGAGCTCGGCATCGAGGCCGAGATCGGCGAGTGGGTGATGGACGTGCCGCAGCTGTATCCGGACAAGCGCCTGCGTCTGGAGGTGCGCAGGGTGCGGCACTGGAAAGGTGTGGCGCGTGGCCGCGAAGGCCAGGCCATCACCTGGGTGACCCCGGACAAACTCTCCCGGTATTCGATGCCGCCGGCCGATCTGCCGGTGGTGGCGGCGCTGCGCCAGCCCGACTGCTACCTGGTCACGCCCGAGCCCGCGGACGATGCCGAGGCCTGGCTCGGCGGGCTGGAAGACGCACTGGACAGCGGCATCCGCCGCGTGCAGCTGCGCACCCCGGCCTGCGCGCAGCGCACCGCGCTAGCCCGGCAGGCGGTGGCGCGTTTCGGCCGTGATGCCGATTTCCTGCTCAACCGCGATATCGAACTGGCGCGTGCGCTGGAGATCGGCGTGCATCTGGGCGCCGAGCAATTGCTGCAGCTGGATACCCGGCCGCTGCCGCCGCATCTGCTGGTCGGTGCCTCCTGCCACGACCTGCCGCAGCTGCGCGCCGCCCAGGCGCTGGGCTGCGATTTTGCCGTGCTCGGTCCGGTGCAGGTCACCGCCAGCCATCCGCAGGCGGCCGGTATCGGCTGGGAGCAGTTCGAATACCTGCGTGAGCAGGTGTCGCTGCCGATCTACGCCATTGGTGGGCTGACCGCGGAGGATATCGGTCGCGCCCGGCGCGCCGGCGCGCAGGGCATCGCTGCGATCCGCGGGCTGTGGCCGCGTCCGGTTACAGGGTGATCCAGAAACAGTTGTACTGGCGGCGCAGGTTGAACACGGTGCGCGAAGGCGTGGCGCTGTTGGCCAGGGTCTGCTCCAGCCGCAGTCCGATCGGGCGACGCGGCGGCGCGGGCGGGGGACTGACCCCCACTTCCGGGACAGGGGCCTGTTGCGGATCCACCGGGCTGCCATCGGTATAGGTGAACGGTTGCGGCGGTGCCGGCTCGTACGCGGGTTCGGGGGGGAACACCGGCGCGATATCCACCAGTGGCCGCTGCACGATGGCGTCCAGGCGGTCCATCACATGGGTAGCCGCCGCCGAAGAAAGCCCGTTCCACAGATAGATGCCCGACAGCCGGTTCGCATCGCGGGCGTCCACTGCACGTTGGATCTGTGCGACTACCTCGCTGAGCCGGCGCGCGCAGCTGTCGTGGTACAGGCCGCTGCCAC
>NZ_BAZI01000030.1 GCF_001310775.1 Stenotrophomonas pictorum JCM 9942 | reverse complement strand
GTCAACGCGATGCGTTTGCGCGGCACATCCACTTCCAGCACCTTGACCTTGACGATATCGCCGGCCTTGACCACATCGCGCGGATCTTTGACGAAGGTGTCCGACAGTGCGGAGATATGGATCAACCCATCCTGGTGCACGCCGATGTCGACGAATGCGCCAAACGCGGCGACATTGCTGACCACGCCTTCCAGAATCATGCCCTCACGCAGGTCCTTGATGTCTTCCACGCCCTCGGCAAAGCGCGCCGCCTTGAATTCAGGACGCGGATCGCGGCCGGGCTTTTCCAATTCCCTGAGGATGTCGCGCACGGTTGGCACACCGAATTTGTCGTCGGTGAACTGCTCGGGTTTCAGGCTGCGCAGATAGCTGCCATCACCAAGCAGGGCCTTGATCGGCCGGTCAGCGGCGGAGACGATGCGCTCGACCACCGGATAGGCTTCCGGATGCACCGCCGACGCATCCAGCGGTTCATCACCATCGGCGATACGCAGGAATCCAGCGCACTGTTCGAACGTCTTGTCGCCCAGGCGCGGCACCTTGAGCAGTTCCTTGCGGCGCTTGAACGGGCCATTTTCGTCACGATGGCGCACGATATTTTCCGCCACGCTGGGCGACAGGCCCGACACACGCGACAGCAATGCCGCCGAGGCGGTGTTGACGAATACGCCCACGGCATTCACGCAGTCTTCCACCCGTGCATCCAGTGCCTTGGCCAGCCGGTACTGGTCCACGTCATGCTGGTACTGGCCCACGCCAATGGCCTTGGGCTCGATCTTGACCAGTTCGGCCAACGGATCCTGCAGGCGCCGGGCGATGGAAACGGCGCCGCGCAGCGACACGTCCAGCTCAGGGAACTC
This sequence comes from Stenotrophomonas pictorum JCM 9942, assembly GCF_001310775.1. GTDB lineage: Bacteria > Pseudomonadota > Gammaproteobacteria > Xanthomonadales > Xanthomonadaceae > Stenotrophomonas > Stenotrophomonas pictorum. The sequence goes on along the minus strand of NZ_BAZI01000030.1, from coordinate 15,303 downwards.
CTTGGCGGCAAACTCCGACGCCGAATAGACCGATGCACCGGCTTCGCTGACCACCACCTTCTGCAACCTGGGATTGGCACAGGCAGCGATGACCTCACCCGCGAGCTTGTCGGTTTCGCGGCTGGCGGTACCGTTGCCGATCGCGATCAGCTCGACGTTGTGCTTGGCGCACAGGTGCTTGAGCGTCTGCAGCGACTGCTCCCACTGCCGGCGCGGCTCGTGCGGATAGATGGTCTCGGTCGCGACCAGCTTGCCGGTGGCATCGACCACGGCGATCTTGCAGCCGGTACGGATGCCGGGGTCAAGCCCCAGGACTGTCTTGGGTCCGGCCGGAGCGGCCAGCAGCAGATCCTTGAGGTTGTCACCGAACACCGCGATTGCTTCCGCCTCGGCCTTCTCGCGCGCCTGGTTGAACAGATCCAGCAGCAGGTGCATGTGCAGCTTGGCGCGCCAGGTCAGGCGACAGGCGTCGAGCAGCCAGCGATCAGCAACCCGCCCCTTGTCGGCGATGCCGGCGTTGTAGGCCACGCGTCCTTCGGCGTACTGGTGCCCGGCTTCGGCATCGCTGCCCGGGTCCAGTTCGAGAAACAGGAATTCCTCGCGGCGCGCGCGGAACAGCGCCAGCAGGCGATGCGAGGGAATCTTCGCCAGCGATTCGGCATGGTCGAAGTAGTCACGGTATTTGGCCCCTTCAGCTCCTTGCCCTCGACCACGCAGGCGCGGATGACGCCGGTTTCAGCCAGCCACTGGCGCAATTCACCGACCAGTGCCGCATCCTCGCCCCACCGTTCCATCAGGATGGCGCGTGCGCCTTCCAGCGCCGCCTTGGTATCGGCCACCCCCTTGTCGGCATCAACGAATCCAGCGGCGAACACCTGTGGGTCCAGTGAAGGATCGGACAGCAGGCCATCGGCCAGTGGCTCCAGCCCGGCTTCGCGGGCGATCTGGGCACGGGTACGGCGCTTGGGCTTGTATGGCAGATACAGGTCTTCCAGTCGGGACTTGGTATCGGCCCCGGCAATCTCGCTGCGCAACTCGTCGGTCAGCTTGCCTTGTTCCTGGATGCTGGCCAGTACCGCGGCACGACGATCCTCCAGCTCGCGCAGATAGGTCAGACGTACTTCCAGATTGCGCAGCTGCGTGTCGTCCAGGCCGCCCGTAGCTTCCTTGCGGTAGCGCGCGATGAACGGAACGCTCGCCCCCTCGTCCAGCAGGGCAATGGCGGCCTTGGCCTGTGACGGATCTGCGCCGATCTCGGCAGCGATGGTCTGCGCAATGTGCTGCGCGAGCTTGATGTCTTGCATTGCTTGATGCGGAAACCACGATGACAGGTGAGCCATTCTGGCAACGCATGGCTGTCAGCGGAAGCCGTTGACAGCAGGCGCCGGACCTGTTGCCCGGCGCGCGGCAAGCTCACTCACCCCAGGTGCTGGCTCAGCCGTTGGATGGCGATTTCGTCGCGCAGATCCTCCAGCACCATCACGCGCACCCGCCCTCTACCGTTCACATCCATCATCCGCTCCACATAGAACTCCGGACCTTGCTCCGTGTCCGCGCGGGTCTTGCTGAAACCGTAGGGCACCACGCCCTTGTCGCCATCCTTGCTGCCACCGATATAAAGAACAACCGCCATGGTGGTTGGTACTCCTCCAGAAACCAGAACCGCGCCACCTTACTTGGCGGCGTGTTAGAAGGATGTACAGATCGCGTTGACGCTTCATGACCGTGGTGTTGCCGTGTCAAAACAGGGCAAACCTTCACACAAGTTCAGTGACGCCCCGGCCACCAGCCGCGGCCGCTGAGTGCATAGCGATCCGCCGCACGTTCGAAAGGATTGCGCACACTGACACCGCCGCAAAGCAGATAGAGCGGCAGGAACAGCGGCCCCAGCACCATGTACTGGAACACATGTGCACGTTCATGGTCTCCCAGTCGCACGCGGGGATGCTCGCAGTGTCCGGCCCGATGTTCATAGGTCGCGCACAGCCCGTCGAGATTGTCACCGGTATGCAGGATCACCATGCCGAAGGTGATTGCACCCCCCGGCCCCCAGGGCCAGTGGCTGAACACCAGTGCACAGTCGCGCGGACTCCAGTAGCGCGCGCGCCGGCAACGCATCCGGCCAGGCCCGCAGCCAGGCCGACAAGGGAATTGGGGAGCGTCCACAACGCGCCAAGCCCCTGCAAGGCACGCAATCCCCAACGCAAGGACGGCGTGTGACCAGTCATCACGCCCTCGCACCGCAATCACCGCGCGCCCGAATGCCGGCCATCAGGGTGACGGTGCGCGCAACTGCCGCAGCGTGTGCTGGAACCATGCCGCCGCGTCCTGCTCGGGAGCATCCGGACACGCAACCCGGTAAGGCCGGCCACTCAGGCTGCTGCGGCTGGCCGCGCGTTCGATGAACTGCTCGCTGCTGCCGACCAGGTCACGTTTGAGCAGGTAGTCGTATTTGCGCTGCAGATGCGCGCGTGCCTCGCCGGGGCCATACCAGCTGCCATTGCGTTGGAAGCGGCAGCCGGAATTTTCCAGCGCCTGCATCAGTCCTGCGATTTCGCGTTGCGTGGTTGCAGTGGGGGCGGCCTGCGCGCGCATTGGCGTGGCCGTCAGGACCGCGCATATCCACAGCACCGTCCAACGGTTCATGCGCGTTCGCTCAGCCATTGATGGATCGCGCCAGGAACCTCGCGTTGTGCCCGGCCTGACACATAGATGCCGATATGCCCCCCGCGAAACCCCAGTTCCGTGTAGTCGCGGCTGCCCACCCGATCCCGCATCGCCCGTGATGCGGCGGGCGGCACCAGATGGTCCTGCTCGGCATAGATGTTCAGCAACGGCATCTGCAGCTGGGCCAGGTCCACCGCTTCCTCGCCGATGAGGATGCTTCCTTCCATCAATCCATTGGCCTGGTAGAACTGTTTGACGAACTGGCGGAACGCTTCGCCGGCAAGGTCCGGTGAATCGAATATCCATTTTTCCATGCGCAGGAAATCCTCCAGCGCCTGCTTGTCGTCCAGGATGTCCATCAGCCCCACGTATTTCTGCACGTTCAGGCGGAAGGGCTTGAGCATCAGGTAGCTGGCATTCATCAGATCTGCCGGGATGTTGCCCAGCGTATCGACGAACAGATCCACATCCACGTGGCGCGCCCAATGCGACAGCATGTTGTCGGGCGTATGGAAATCCACCGGCGTCACCATGGTGATCAGATTGCGCACTTTGTGCGGCCGCAGCGCGCTGTAACACAGCGAGAACACGCCGCCCTGGCAGATGCCGAGCAGGTTCACCGGCGCGCCGCGCTGCTGCGCGCGGAGGTGATCCACCGCGCCGTCGATGTAGCGCAGCAGGTAGTCTTCCAGCGTGAGAAAACGTTCGGAGCGGTCCGGGTACCCCCAGTCCAGCACATAGACGTCCTGCCCCAAGGCGAGCAGCTTCTGCACCAGCGAACGGCCATCCTGCAGATCGACCATGTACGGGCGATTGACCAGGGCATAGACGATCAGCAGCGGGGGCAGGTCCCCTTTGGGGTGTTCTCCCACGAACCGGTACAGTTTGACCTTGCCGTCACTCCATACTTCCTGGCGCTCGGTGACACCGTAATTGACGTCTTCCACCTGTGGCAGCAGCTTCAGGCCATCCAGCAGTTTTCGCTGCCATTGCAGGGTCTCCTGCAGCAGGTCATCGCTGCCAAATCCCAGTGGCCCTTTCATGCCTTGCCCTCACCGCGGGCCGGCGGCTGTTTACTGGTCGCGCCCACCTTCTCCCGTGGTTTGGCCGGCGGCGATTTGACCTTTGCCGGCGTTGCTTTTGCTGCCGCTTTTTTGGAGGCTTTCGGGGCGTGCGGTTCGGCCTTCGCTGCGGATGTGCTGCGCGATCGGGAAGCCGGCGCCGCCGAAGCCGGGGCCTCCGTGGTACGCGCGGTTGCCTCCAGCAAACGCCGGAGTTGGCGCTCCAGTTCGGTAATGCGGCGGTGCGCGGTATCCATCTCGCTGCGCGTGGGCACGCCCATCGCCTCGCAGGCGCGCTCAAGTTCGCTTTGCGATGCCGCACGCAGGCGCATCTGCGCGTTGGCCAATTCCCCGTAAATACGCTGGAACTCTTCCGACAGCGCCATTTTTGCGTACGCATCCTCGGCGGCATCGATCCATAGATCGAACATCGCCCGGGCGCTGGTCAGCTGGCTTCCGGAAGATTCGTGCTCGGCGAGCTTGGCCTCGAAGCGCTTGAATGCGTCGTCCAGAACCGTGCGGATCAAATCGATATAAGCCTCGGCCCGCGCCTGATAGTCCTGCTGGATTTTCAGCAGCGCCTGCCAGCGCGCCTGGTGCTCGCGGGCCGGGCCGAACAAGGGAGAATTGAGCCATTCGCCACCGAAGCCGGTTTGCGCCGCGCGCGCGAACTCGCGAACCCATGGCTGGTCGTTGAGTGCGTTGCCTCCCCGGGCGGCCTCCAGCATCCAGCGCAGCAGATCATCGCCCTGCCCTTGCACCGTGTCGCGCCAGGCGCCAGCCACCTCGGCGGCACTGGTATCACGGCCGGCGAAGCGTGCCGCCACCTGCTGCATCGCCGCCAGCCAGTCACCAGCCTGGTGCTGGAAGCGCGCACCCAGTTCCTGGACCTCCGCCGGAGTGTCAGTGGTAACCAGCCGGGTCCACTGCTCGATGCTTTCGCGCCACGGGAAGTCGGCGGCGGCTGCGGCGCCCTGGCCCTGCATGGCCTGGGTCCAGGCCTCCCAATGGCGGCGCATTCCCTCCTCGAAACCCTTGCTGTCGTTGTTGCCTGGCGCTGCCATCGATCCACTCCCGGAGTATCCGGGGATCATAACAATGCCACCCTGCGGCCGTGTCAGGGCTTGGGGATACGCAGTGTCTTGCTGATCATCAACGAACCCGACAGCGCGAACAGCAGCACCAGAGGATGCAGCTGCCACGGCCCCAGCTGCCAGCTGCCGCCCCAGAGCGCGGGGCCGATGGCCTGGAAGTGCGCGGCAACCGCCAGCACGATCACCAAGGCCAGACTGGTGGGAATCGGCGTACCTTCGAAATAAGGCACCTTGTCCGAATCCCCGGACAAGGCCTCGGCGGTGACGTTGTAGCGGGCCAGCCGGCTGACACCGCAACAGACGAAATAGCTCAGCACCATCCAGTCCCAGCCGCCCTGCATGCCGCAGGCATAAGCCAGTGCGGCTGGTGCGACGCCGAAGGAGATGACATCAGCCAGCGAATCCAGTTCGCGCCCGAGCGTGGACGAGGACTGGCGCCAGCGGGCCACGCGTCCATCCAGGGCGTCGAAGATGAAAGCCAGCGGAATCAGCGCCATGCCGAACATCAAAAAGCCACGCTGCCCGTCCTGCAGGAAGCGCATCGCGGCGAACACCGCGCCAGTACCGCAGAAGGCATTGCCGAGCGTGAACCAATCGGCGAGCTGGAATTCACGGAGCATCGAAAAGTGGCGCTTCATATCGGGTCTTTTGGCCGGAACCGCATCAGCCTAACGCGAATTTCGCGAATGCGCGCTTCGCTATTTGCACGAACAGTCGCCCTGGACCGCGGCGCTGCCACTCAAAGCCGGGTGTAGCTCCATGACTGCATACGTCCATCGCGGTAGGGCATCACGCCATGGAATGGGCGCGGGTCCGTATCGAACACCAGTGGCAGGAAGTGGCGGTCGCCCTCCCACAGCGGCAGCGATTCGAGCTGGTCGACTGGCACCCATTCCAGCGTGCCTTCCGGATTGGCGTCCAGCGGCGTGCCGGTGTAATCGTCGATGACGAAAATGAAAGCAAACCAGTCCTCACCCTGCTTGCCGAAGCCCGGCCAGCTGATGGTCCCGCGCAGGCGCGTGGTGCCGCACTCGATACCCGCTTCCTCGCGGATCTCACGGTGCATGCAGGCCAGGATGTCCTCATCAGGCTCCATCTTGCCGCCCAACCCGTTGTACTTGCCCAGGTGGATGTCGCCGGGGCGCGTGTTGCGATGGATCATCAATGCCTGGCGGCCATCTGCCGACAGCACATAACCAAGCGTGGCGAGAATCGGGGTGTAAGGCATCAGCAGGGTCACGGCCGGCAGGGTCGGCCATTATGACCGATCCCCTCCCGCGGCTCAGCGGTGCTGCAGCGTGGCTGGATCGCGCGCCGCGTGCGGGGTGCCGGGGAAGCGTTGCAACGTCGCCACCCCATGACCGCGCTCGGCCAGGTACTCCAGCCATTTGCCCAGAAAGGTGTTCATACGCAGGCGATGGCTGATCAGCTCATCGGCTGGCGGGTACATCCCCATCACGTCCTGCCAGCGGCGGCCAACATAGCAATGTGTGGTCTCGGCCTGGCGCGCGTCCCGATACAGCCGCAGATAGGCCGAAGGATCGGGCTCGCCGGTCAGCGGGTCGCAGATGTCATAGGTCATGCGCAGCTCGACCGTATAGCGGTGGCACTCGATGACATCCAGCCGCACGTCCAACCCATCGCCAATGGATGACACATGGCAGCCGGGCTGCAGGTGATCCGGTGCGAACAGGCGCATCAGGTGGACATAGTTTTCCGCATACAGGCCCATCAGCCAGCCAAGACGGCTCAGCTTGGGAATGCGGTCGATGCGGGACAGTGCGCGGGTCATGTTTCGATCCTACACGCTGTGCCGCGAACCGGGCAGCATGGCGCTGCCCGGCGGGGGCTTCAGAACATTTCCCGTTGCAGTCCCAGCGTGCCCAGCACTTTGCTGGAGATTTCCTCGATCGAGGTATGGGTGGTGCTCAACGTCGGAATCCGTTCGGCGCGGAACATCTTCTCGGCCATGGCGACCTCGCGTTTGCACGTCTCCGCACTGGCATACCGCGAATTGGGCCGGCGCTCCTGGCGGATCTGCTGCAGCCGTTCCGGATCGATGGTCAGGCCGAACAACTTGCTGCGATAAGGACGCAGCCGCGGTGGCAGCCGGTCATGCTCCAGATCCTCGTCGGTTAACGGGTAGTTCGCCGCCCGGATGCCGTAGTGCATTGCCAGATAGATGCAGGTCGGCGTCTTGCCGGCGCGCGATACCGCCACCAGGATCACGTCGGCCTCATCGTAGTTCACCGCGATGCCATCGTCGTGGCTGAGCGCGTAGTTCATCGCGTTGATACGCCGGTGGTAGGTGTCGAAATCGACCATGCCGTGCGCCTGTCCCACCCGCGAATGGCGGGTGGCGTCGAGCTCGCTTTCCAGCAGGCCGATAAAGGGCGCAAACACATCCAGCACCAGCGCGCCGCTCTCGTTCAGGATCGCGCCGAGGTCGGAATCCACGCAGGAACTGATCACGATTGGCCGCACCTGGTAGCGCTCTCCCGCGGCCCGGATGCGCGCGGCGGCGTCGTGCGCCTTGTCGACATCGTCGACGAACGACATGCGATCCGTGACGAAACTGAAGCCTGTGAACTGGGTCAACAGACTGTGCCCCACCGTCTCGGCGGTGATGCCGGTGCCGTCGGAAACATAGAAAACCGGCCGAATCGCCGCCATATCCGCTCCTCAAAGTTGTGATGATGACCCCGGGTCAGGCCGGCAGCCATCGCCTGTCCCGGAAAAGACAAGCACAAGACAAAGCGCTGTCACAAGCTTGTGCCGCCCAGGTGTGCGCTGCATCATATTGGCTTCTTCCTACGGACGTGGCCATCCAAGCCCGCCTCGGGCGATGGCCTCAACGGAGCATCGCGCTTGAACGAGAATATCCTGTGGTTGCATGAGCTGCGCCTGGCCGACCTGGCCCGCGTGGGTGGCAAGAATTCCTCGCTCGGCGAGATGATCGGCAACCTGGCCGGCTTGGGTGTCTCGGTGCCCGGTGGTTATGCCACGACGTCCGAAGCGTTCAAGGACTTCATCGCCCATAACGACCTGTCCAAGCGCATCTTCGACAAGCTGGCAACGCTGGACGTCGAGGATGTCAATGCGCTGACCGCTGCCGGCAAGGAGATCCGCGGCTGGGTCATCGATGCCCCGCTGCAGCCGCAGCTGGACACCGACATCCGCGACGCCTACGCCAAACTGTGCGCCGACAACGGCGGCGGTGAGGTGGCCGTGGCCGTGCGCTCCTCGGCCACCGCCGAAGATCTGCCCGACGCGTCCTTCGCCGGCCAGCAGGAAACCTTCCTGAACGTGACCGGGGCCGACGACGTCGTGCACAAGGTCAAGGAAGTGTTCGCCTCGCTGTACAACGACCGCGCCATCGCCTACCGCGTGCATCACGCTTCAAGCACGAGGACGTGTTCCTCTCCGCCGGTGTGCAGCTGATGGTGCGCTCGGGTGTTGGCGCTTCCGGCGTGCTGTTCACCCTGGACACCGAGTCCGGTTTCCGTGACGTGGTGTTTGTGACTTCGTCCTTTGGTCTGGGGGAAATGGTCGTGCAAGGCGCGGTCAACCCGGACGAGTTCTATGTCTACAAGCCCACCCTGACGGCCGGCAAGCCGGCGATCCTGCGCCGTTCGCTCGGTTCCAAGGCCATCCGCATGGTCTATTCGGACGTCCCGGGCGAGCGCGTCAAGATCGAGGACACCCCGGCGGAACTGCGCGGCACCTTCTCGATCAGCGATGAAGATGTCCAGGAGCTGTCCAAGCAGGCACTGGTCATCGAAAAGCACTACGGCCGCCCGATGGATATCGAGTGGGCTAAGGACGGGGTATCCGGCAAGCTGTTCATCGTGCAGGCCCGCCCGGAAACCGTGAAATCGCGTGCCAAGGCCACCCAGATGGAGCGCTATGCGCTGCAGGCCACGGGTGAGGTGATCGCTGAAGGCCGTGCCATCGGCCAGAAGATCGGCGCCGGCGTGGCCCGCGTGGTCCGTTCGCTGGATGACATGAACCGCGTGCAGCCCGGCGACGTGCTGGTCGCTGACATGACCGACCCGGACTGGGAGCCGGTAATGAAGCGCGCCTCGGCCATCGTCACCAACCGTGGCGGCCGTACCTGCCATGCGGCGATCATCGCCCGCGAGCTGGGTGTTCCGGCCGTGGTCGGGACCGGCAATGCGCTGAGCCTGATCCAGGACGGCCAGGAAGTGACGGTGAGCTGCGCCGAAGGCGATACCGGCTTCATCTACGCCGGCAAGCTGGCCTTCGAACGCACCACCACCGACCTTGAGAACATGCCGCCGGCACCGCTCAAGATCATGATGAACGTGGCCAACCCGGAACGGGCCTTCGACTTCGGTCAGTTGCCCAATGCCGGCATCGGCCTGGCCCGCCTGGAAATGATCATCGCCAGCCACATCGGCATCCACCCGAATGCGCTGCTGGAATACGACCGTCAGGATGCGGCCACCCGCAAGAAGATCGACGAGAAGATTGCCGGCTACAAGGATCCGGTGAGCTTCTATGTGGACCGCCTGGCCGAGGGTATCGCCACCCTCACCGCCTCGGTCGCACCGAATCCGGTGATCGTGCGCCTGTCGGACTTCAAGTCCAACGAGTACGCCAACCTGATCGGCGGCAGCAACTACGAGCCGCACGAAGAGAATCCGATGATCGGCTTCCGCGGCGCCAGCCGCTACGTCGACCCGAGCTTCTCCAAGGCCTTCGCGCTGGAATGCCAGGCCGTGTTGCGCGTGCGCAACGAGATGGGCCTGGAGAACCTGTGGGTGATGATCCCGTTCGTGCGCACCCTGGAAGAAGGCCGCAAGGTGGTGGAAGTGCTCGCCGCCAATGGCCTGAAGCAGGGCGAGAACGGCCTGAAGATCATCATGATGTGCGAAGTGCCGTCCAATGCGCTGCTGGCCGACGAGTTCCTGGAGATCTTCGACGGCTTCTCGATCGGCTCCAATGACCTGACCCAGCTCACCCTGGGCCTGGACCGCGATTCCTCGATCGTCGCCCACCTGTTCGACGAGCGGAACCCGGCGGTCAAGAAGCTGCTGTCGATGGCCATCAAGAGCGCACGCGCCAAGGGCAAGTACGTCGGCATCTGCGGCCAGGGGCCGTCCGACCATCCGGATCTGGCCGAATGGCTGATGCAGGAAGGCATCGAGTCGGTGTCGCTGAACCCGGACACGGTGGTCGACACCTGGTTGCGCTTGGCCAAGCTCAAGGCCAACAGTTGATCTCCCGGCCCTGACAGACAGAACCCCGCTCCGGCGGGGTTTTGTTTTGGCCTGCCGTCCGCAGATGCGGTGTTGCAGGGGCGCCATTTTCCAGTACCGGCTGCCGATGCAGGCCTGTATTGCCGGCTTCAGCCCGTCATGTAACCAGCCAGCGCCTGATAGCTCAGCCGTACCGGTTCAAAACCGTATTTGCGCTCCAGCCGCCTGACGATGAAGTGGCCGCGCGCCATATCCTGGTAGTAACTGGTGAACATGGTGTTCAAGGTCGCGCCAGCGACCGCGCCGATGATCGGCACCGCCTGTGCGGCGAATTTCTCCGTGACCACAACCCCGAAACGGGTGGCGATCTTCTCCACGATCTTTGCCAGCCACTTGCCCGCCTCCTTCGGAGCGAGGCCGAGGATTACACCGTGGCCGCCGCCAACCGCCGTGCCGGCAAGCTCCGCCGACAGATGCCGCATCACTTCGGTGGTGAAGCCGCGCGCCAGGTAATAGCCGGTTTCGCTGGCGTCATCCCTGCCGGTATTGCCGCCCAGTGCGAACACCTCCAGACAGGCCTGGCGGGTGGCGAAATCGTTCAGGTCGAACCCTTCGCTGCGGGCGATATCGGCCACCGTACGCATGATGATCGTCGTCGACAGGGGCAATTCCACCGCCAATGCAGGCAGCCCGCCCAATCCCCCAACGCGCCGGACGCAGCGGCCGCCAGTTTGTGCAGGCGCGGCGATGCCGTTTTTCCCGGTTGCTCGCGATCCATGCTCCACAGCGCCGTTTGCGCGGCTTTGTACAGGGCCGCCTCGGTGACACTGTGGATCCGGGAAGACACCGATGCCGGCAGCTTGCGTACGGCAAATTCCAACGGCGAGCCCACCAGATTGGCCATCTTGGCCGTCAGGGTGGGCGCTTCGAGCAACGCCACCGCACGCTGCAGGTCGGCCCAGTCGTGGACGTCATCCTGCAGGCGGATCGCGGGTGCATTCATGCCAATCAGCCTGCGGCCGGCAACCCCGCCAGCGCGCCCATGAACTGCCGGTAGTGGCGCAGCTCGGCGATGGAGTCCTTCACATCACTCAGCGCGGTATGGCTGGAGGTCTTGCTCACCCCGGCGGCCACTGAAGGGGCCCAGCGCTTGGCGAGCTCCTTGATCGTGGACACATCCAGATTGCGGTAGTGGAAATATTTCTCCAGTCGCGGCATCTGCCGGTGCAGGAAGCGCCGGTCCTGGCAGATCGAGTTGCCACACATCGGGGAAGCACCGGCCTTGATCCACTCCTGCAGGAACACGATGGTCTGCGCCTCGGCCTGTCCCAGGGTCAGGGTGCTGTCCAGTACGCGTTGCCACAGGCCCGAGCGCTGGTGCTGGTTGCGGTTCCACTCGTCCATCGCTTCCAGCGTCGCCAGCGGGTGCGAGATGGCGAACTCCGGCCCTTCAGCCAGCACATTCAACTGGGCGTCGGTGACGACGGTGGCGATCTCGATGATCGAATCGTTGTCGGTATCGAGCCCGGTCATTTCCAGATCAATCCAGATCAACCGGTCGTTGCCTGCGCTGTTGTCCGCCATGTAATACCTCATGCAGTGGGCCGGACAATATCTTTGCCGGGCCGGAATATCCAGGCGCACATGATACGCCGGCCGCCACGCACCGCTGCGTCAAATATCGTCCGGCGACAGCAACGGACGCCCGCGCTTGGCGCGGAAATAATTGGTCAGGCGCAAGCTGGCGTCTTTGGCCAGAACCCCGCCGCAGACCTGTACGCGATGGTTGTGGCGCGGATCGGCGACCAGGTCGAACACGCTGCCGCACGCGCCCGTCTTCGGGTCGGTGGCCGCGAACACCACGCGCGCGACCCGTGCATGCACCAGCGCCATCGCACACATCGCGCATGGCTCGAGCGTGACGTAAAGGGTGCAGCCAATCAGACGGTGATTGCCCAGCCGCTTGCCGGCCTCGCGCATGGCCATGATCTCGGCGTGGGCGCTGGGGTCGTGATTGATGATGTTGAGGTTCCAGCCCTCGCCCAGCAGCTGGCCATCACTGCCGACCAGCACCGCGCCCACCGGGATCTCATCGAACTCGCGTTGCGCACGATCCGCCAGCGCCAGCGCATGGCGCATCCAGTGCTCGTCCACCGGGGCGGTGCTGAGATCGTCGGTCATCGCAGAAGTCACGGTGCCTGGCTCCGGACGCCAGAGGGTCCGAACCCCGCAAGAAACGGAGGGCGGGAAGGTTATGGCGGGCAGAGTGGGATTCGAACCCACGGAAGGTTTGACCCTTCGCCGGTTTTCAAGACCGGTGCCTTAAACCGCTCGGCCATCTGCCCATGTCGTCCTGCGCGATCCAGCCGCGCCGATCCGGGTGCGCATTCTCGCATGCCTGCACCGTTTTTGTTCAACCCGCGTCCACGGCGAGCGCGCCGATTGTCGAGGCGCGGATCTTTTCCTTGGCCCGCTCGCAGGCGCCACCGCAATCCAGACGCGAGGCCTCCAGTTCCGGCGGCAGGTGTTCGGCGAGGAAGTCGATGAACACGCGCACTGCCGGCAGCAGGCCGCGGCGCGAGGCGAACACCGCATGGCAGATGCCCTGCGGCAGCGACCAGTCCGGCAGCACCACTTCCAGCTCGCCGTTGCGCACGGCCTCGGCGCACACGGTTTCCGGCAGCATGGTGATGCCGAAGCCGTCTTTCACCATCGACTGCAGCAGCGGGAAATCAAAGCCGGCCACCCGCGGCTGCAGGTCCACGCGGCTGACCGCCCCGTTGGGACCATGCAGTTCCCAGCGCTGGCGCGCCTCGTCCTCGCTGATGCTCAGGGTGACATGGCTGGCCAACTCCTCCGGGGTGGCTGGGCGACCGGCGCGATCCAGATAGGTTGGGCTTGCGACCAGCAGCTCCTGCACCTGGCCGAAGCTGCGCATCACCAGGCTGCCATCGTCATCCAGCCGCGAACGCACGCGCAGGGCGACGTCATAGCCCTCGTTGATGATGTCCACCCGGCGGTTGCTGATGTTCAGCTGCAGTCGCACCTTCGGGTATTGCTCGAGGAATTTAGGCAGCAGGCGCGGCAGCTGCATCTGCGCCAGCGACACCGGAACGCTGGCACGGACCAGCCCGCGCGGCTCGGCACTGAGCCGATCCACTACCTCACGCGCGGCCTGCGCCTCGGCCAGCATCGTCTGCGCGTGGCGATGCACGCTCATGCCGACATCGGTGACGGCGAAGCGGCGGGTGGAGCGCTGCAGCAGGCGCACGCCCAGTTCGGTTTCCAGCTGGCTGATGCGCCGGCTCAGACGGGATTTGGGAATACCCAACGCGCGCTCCGCCGCGGCGAAACCGCCGTGGTCCACGACCATCGCGAAGTAGTAGAGGTCGTTGAGATCCTGCATGGGGTAATTCCAAAAATAGAACGAGTGGTGGAATTCAAACACCTTTGTCCCGAATCTGCAAATCAATCCTCAAACGGTCCTGTATCCGGTGAATTGATCGCCCCCCTCCAGCGGGCGGTCCCGAGCCCGAAGCTGACGGTCACAAAAAAACCCGCATCACGGCGGGCTTTTTGTTAATTCGGGCCAATACGCCGGGCTCAGCCGATGCGCTCGATTCCGCCCATGTACGGACGCAGCACGTCCGGGACCGTGATGGAGCCGTCCGCGTTCTGGTAGTTCTCCATCACCGCGATCATCGCCCGCCCCACCGCCACACCCGAGCCGTTCAGGGTGTGTGCCAGCTCCGGCTTGCCGGCGGCATTGCGCCAGCGTGCCTGCATGCGGCGGGCCTGGAAATCACCGCAGTTGGAGCACGAGGAAATCTCGCGATAGGTCTGCTGCGACGGCAGCCAGACTTCCAGGTCATAGGTCTTGATCGCCGAGAAACCCATGTCGCCGGTGCACAGCAGCACCTTGCGGTACGGCAGGCCCAGCTGCTGCAGCACGGCTTCGGCGCACCCGGTCATGCGCTGGTGTTCGGCCTCGCTGTCTTCGGGTTTGCAGATGCTGACCAGTTCGACCTTCTCGAACTGGTGCTGGCGGATCATGCCGCGCACGTCGCGACCGCCGCTGCCGGCCTCGGAACGGAAGCACATCGAATGGGCGGTCATGCGCAGTGGCAGGCGCTCGCCATCGACGATCTCGTCGCGGACGATGTTGCTCAGCGGCACTTCGGAGGTCGGAATCAGATAGCGGGTGGATTCGCCCAGCGTGGTCTTGAACAGATCCTCCTCGAACTTGGGCAGCTGGCCGGTACCGCGCAGCGAATCGGCATTGACCAGCACCGGAACGTTGGTTTCCTCGTAGCCGTGGGCATTGACGTGCAGATCCAGCATGAACTGCCCCAGTGCACGGTGCAGGCGCGCGACCTGGCCACGCAGCACGGTGAAGCGCGCTCCGGAGAGCTTGGCAGCGGTTTCCGCGTCCAGCCCGTGGTTGCGCGCGCCAAGCTCGACATGGTCCAGCACCGGGAAGTCGAACGCGCGCGGCGTGCCCCAGCGCAGCTGCTCCACGTTCTCGCTTTCATCCTTGCCCAGCGGTACGTCGTCGGCCGGCACATTGGGAATGCCCAGCGACAGTGCTTCGATCTTCTCGCGCAGCTCGTCCAGCTGGATTTCCGAAGCCTTCAGCTCATCGGCAAACGCCGCCACCTCGGCCATGATCGCCGAGACGTCTTCCCCCTTGGCCTTGGCATGGCCGATCGCCTTGGAGCGGCTGTTGCGCAGGCTCTGCAGTTCCTGGGTGCGCACCTGGATACGCTTGCGATCAGCCTCGAGGGCTTCAAACGCCGCCACATCCAGATCGTAGCCGCGTGTGACACGCAGGCGTTCGGCAAGTTCGGCGGGCTGCTGGCGAAGAAGGGCGGGATCAAGCATGGAGGCGGCACTGTGTACGGGTGTGGAGTGCGATTATCGCCCGAACCGCCATTCTCTGCCGCGCGATTCATTGTTCCTGTGCAAGAATCGGCCACTTGAAACGGGCCCAGTCCATGTCAGCACACAGTTCCCGCTCCGGGCAGAATGTCACCTTCCAGCTGCCGCGCAGCAGCCTGAAAATCGCCGGCATCGCTTTTTGCGCAGGCTCCTGCTGTTTTTCGTGGTCTGGCTCAACGCACGCAGGAACAATGATTTCTACCGTGCAGGCCCCGCCCAGCCGCAAACGGAGGTTGCCGAGCCCGCTCCGCTGCCCGCGCCACTTCCTGCCGGTGCCGGCGCCAGCGACATGCCCGAATCGCGTCCGGAGGCGGCCGGAGA
>NZ_BAZI01000029.1 GCF_001310775.1 Stenotrophomonas pictorum JCM 9942 | reverse complement strand
CGGTCGTGCCCGGCGCGGCCTCCCCGACCGAACTGCTGACGCTGGTCGCGCGCGGCTTCCGCATCTGCAAGCTGTTCCCGGCCACCGCCGTGGGCGGGCTGGCGATGATCAAGGGCGTGGCCGGACCGATCCCGGAACTGAAGCTGTGCCCCACCGGCGGCATCACCGAAGCCACCGCCGGCGACTACCTGTCGCAGAAGAACGTGGTCTGCATCGGCGGCTCGTGGATGGTCCAGGACAGCTGGATCCGCGCCGGCCAGTGGGATGAGGTCAAGCGCTCAGCCGCTGCCGCGGCGGAAATCGTCCGTACCGCGCGCGCTGCCCGCGCCGGCTGATTTTCTGAAAGTACGGCGGGAATCCCCCTCTCCTTTCCCGCCGGCTGCCTGCGCCTCGCCTGCGAGGCGCAGTTTTTATTTGCGCAGACCGCTCCGGCCCACCTCAGAGGCGTGAGCGCTCATCGCGCCGCACCTGCGCCGGCATGTCGATCTCGACCTTGGCCGGCACGCTGCCGATCCGCAGCTCCCTGCCCGACCACGGTACCGACTCGCCATTGATCATGGCCGCCCCCGGCTCACCCTCGTAGGGCCACGGCAACACCAGCCCGCCGGGCGGAAGCTGCAGGCCATCGGCCACCTGCAAGGTCAAGCGACGCTCGCTGCGGATCAGGCTGAATTTCAAGGGGCCATGCGCGGTATGCAGGCCCTCAATGGCAATGCCCTTGCCGGACAACCAGGCCACCGGCACCCCGGCGGCCAGCACGATCGACTCGTCCAGCTCACGCTCGTAGGCGAACATGTCCAGCGCCGAACGCACGAAGTCCGACGCCACCCAGGCATGCGGCAGGTCGCCGACAAAGAACGGCTCGCGCGGCGTGCGTGACACCACCTCGGCCCACTGGTTCCAGCCGGCCGGCGCACGATCCTTGAAGAAGTATTCGCTGGCCTGCTGGGCCCGTTCGCGCCAGCCCAGGCGCACGAACGCCCCGACATTGCGCCATTCGTAGGGCGTGTAGTCCTTCCAGTCGCGCTTGCCGTCACGGCGGGCGAGGAATTGCTGCCAGTAGCGCTCGAAAGTGTTGTCCAGCGCCGGTTGCGGCAGCCGCCCCTGCTCGCCGCCCGGCGCCAGCGCGATCGTGGTCGAAGTCGGATCGAAGTCGCCCAGTTCCACCGAACCGGGCAGATAGTCGATGCGATGGGCCTTCATGGTTTCCAGCAGCGACTGCTGCAGGTCCTGCTGGAACTGGTCGCGCGACTCGGCCATCGCCAGCGCCTCGGTCTCCAGTCCCAGCGCCACCGCCATCGCCATCGCCGCCGCGTCCTTGTAACCGCGCAGCGCCCAGAAACCGTCCCAGTATGAATGCACCGGCTTGGCCGAATAGCCTTCGTGGCTGATCGAGGCCGGCATCATGCCGTAGAAGCCCGGATGTCGCGCGCGGTTCTCCTCGGTCCGCTCGCCCAGGCGAAGGTCTTCCATATACCCCCAGGCAGCCAGCACATGCGGCCACATGCGCTCGAGGAAAGCGCGGTCGCCGGTATGCCGCCAGTACTCGGCGATGGTGTAGATCAGCTCGCCATGGCTGTCGTTCTCCGGCACCGGATCACTGCCGCGCGCATCCACACAGCACGGCACCATGCCGTTGTCGAACTGGTAGGACGCATACCAGTCCACATAGCTGCGTACCGCGTCACTGCGGCCCATGCGCAGCAGGCCTTCGGAAATCATCGCGCCATCGCGGATCCAGCTGCGCGCATACGAGCGCGTGCCCGGCTGCAGGCTTGAACCGACGCGGGAGATCAGCATGTGCGCCAGCGCCGTGCGCAAGGTGTCGGCCAGCGGTTGGCCTGCGGCAGGCAGCTGCAGCCGCACCTGGTCCAGTTTCTGCCGCCACATCGTGGCGACCTGCTTTTGCGCCTTGTCCGCATCGAACGCCGCCGGCATCTGCCAGGCGCCCCGCTGCGGCAGCACCAGTGCCACTTCGCGGCTCTGCCCCGGCTCCAGCTTCCACGTGTAGAGCATCGCGCCGGACGCCAGGCCGGTGCCGTCACGCACCTCGCGGGTCGGCGGCAGACTTTTGCCGGCCAAGTGGGTGACCTCCAGCTTGCTGTCGAAGGCGCTGGCAAACTCGGCATCGGGCTTGAGCGTGGCAAATGCCTGCAGCGTGCCATTGACGCTGACCTTGCCGTCCTGGATCGCCAATCGCTCGATCCGGCTTACGCCCCCCACGGTGTTTAGGAACTGGCCGGGTGGATTGACCTGGAACGGACGCACGGCCAACGCCAAGGTGTAGTCGTGGGCGACCCTGTCCGGATTGTGCAGCCGGTAGCGGGCCACCAGCTGCGCCTGCTCGGGACGGCCTTGCACGAACCCGGTGACCGTCAGACCAAGCTGGTCATGCTGCCACTGCACCGAGGGAATGGGCAGATAGCCATCCTGCAGCTGCTGGCTGGCTTTCACGTCGGCCCAGCCCAGCGTCTTGCCATCGAGCACCACGAACGGCTCGATACTGAAGCCGGATTTGACCGCCTCCAGCGCGCCGTCCTCGCCCATCAGGGCCTGCTCGTGGCCCCCGTCCAGGCCCAGCAGGGTCCAGTACGGCTGCTCGCCACTGAAACCGCGCGGCAGCGCCCCTCGCGGCAGCTCCTGCGCCAGCGAGCGGATGAAATCGTTGGGCGTGGCCGCGAACGCCAGCGGCTTGAGGCTGATATCGCGGATGCCGTAGCGCCAACTGGGACCATCGACCAGGTCGAAACGCAGATAGCGCGCCTCCGTCTCCGGCAAGGCCAGCCAGTCGCGTCCGCCGCTCCGGCCACCACTTCGCGGATCTTCTGCCAGTCGCGTCCATCGCGCGAGGCCTGCACCACGTAGCGCGATGCCTCCAGCCCGGGGACCCACTGGATCACCGCGCCGCCAAACTCGCGCACCTTGCCCAGATCCAGGCTGATGGTCTGCTGTTTCACGCCGCCACTGATCCACACCGTATCGGGCTTGCCATCGGCGATCCGCTGCTGCAGCGCGGTGGCGGTATCGGCGATCACGCTCGTGGTCAGCGCCGAGGTGTCTTCCTTGGGCAGCACCTGCATCGTCAGCCGGTCGAAACACACCGTACCCTTGCCCCCGACCTTGCTGTAGAGGGTGAACTCCACCGCCGCGGTGCGCCGCAGGGTCTTGTCCTGGCCCGGGCCCCAGGCTTTTTCGATATGCCGTTTGCGATAGCTCACCTGGGTCCAGTCTTTCGGAAACACATAGCCGGGACGGTTGACCCACCACACGTTGTCGCCGCTGGCATCGATCAGCTTGAACTGCAGGTCGTTGGCCGGCGAATCGCCGCGCAGCATGAACGACACCTGGTAGTTCTCCGGCCAGGTCATTTCCAGTGGCCGGCGGATGCCCACATAACCGGAGACATCGTGGAAGTCGTAGTCCAGGCACAGCGCGCGACCGCTGCCGGCCATCACCGGCCGCAACGCGCCACTGACCTGGTTGGAGGTGATCAACTGCCACGCATTGACGTCATCGAACTTGGCCAGCACCCGCGCACCATTTTGCGCCTGCGCCGCGACCGCCAGACCCAGCCCCCCCACCATTGCGATGATTGCCGACCACTTCACCCTTTGACACTCCCGAGCAACAGCCCTTGTATGTAGTAACGCTGCAGCAGCAGGAACAGCAGCAGCACCGGCAGCACGGTCACCACCGCCCCTGCCATCATCATTTCCACGTCCATGATGTGCTCACGCGACAGCGACGCCAAGGCCACCGGCAGCGTGTAGTGCTCCTGGTCGGTCAATACGATCAACGGCCACATGAAATCGTTCCATGTGCCCATGAACGTGAATATCGCCAGCGTCACCAGCACCGGTTTGAGCATCGGCAGCACGATCTGGAAGAAGATCCGCGCCTCGCTGGCCCCATCGATACGCGCCGCTTCCAGCAGCTCATCGGGAATCGAGCGTGCGTACTGGCGCACAAGGAAAATTCCGAACACGCTGGCCAGTGCCGGAATCACCACGCCGGCAAACGTATTGACCAGGCCCAGCTGCTTCATCAGCAGGAACAGCGGCAGCATCGCCACCTGCGCGGGGATCACCAACGCGGCCAGCAGCAGCCGGAAGATCCGCTCCCGGCCGGCGAACCGCAGCTTGGCGAACGCATATCCGGCCAGCGTGTTGAACAGCAGCGAGCCCAACGTGATCGCAACCGATACCAGCAGACTGTTGAGGAAGTTGCCGCCCATGCCGGTACGCGCGAACAGCGCCCGGTAGTTGTCCAGCGTGGTCTGCGCAGGCAGCAGCGGTGGCGGAAACTGCGAGGCCTGACCGCTGGGCATGAATGACACCGACAGCATCCACGCCAGCGGCGCCAGGCTCACCACCGCCAGCACCGCCAGCCCGCCATTGATCCACAGCACATGCCAACGCGACTGCCCGATCTCGCGTCCGCTCCCGGTGTGACTCATACCAGCTCCCGGCGCTTGCCAAAGCGCAGCATCAGGGTGGTCAGCGCCAGAATGATCAGAAACAGCAGGAACGCCACCGCCGAGGCGCGCCCCAGGTTCCACCATTTGAAGCCTTCCTCGAACATGAAATACAGCACGCTCACCGTGCTCTGCAGCGGATCACCGCGGGTCATCACGTACGGCTCGGCGAACAGCTGGAAGTAGCCGGACACGGTGATCACGCCCACCACCAGCAGCACCGGCCCCAGCATCGGCAGGGTGATATGCAGGAACTGCTGCCAGCGCGAGGCACCATCGATGCGCGCGGCCTCGTACAGGTCCTTGGGAATCGCCTGCAGGCCGGCCAGAAAGATCACCATGTTGTAGCCGAAGTTCTTCCACACCGCGAAACCGATGATGGTCGGCATGGCCCAGCGCGGGTCGCCCAGCCAGTCCGCCGGATTGAGACCGATCTGCTCCAGCCCCCAGTTCACCAGCCCGTAGCGGGTATGGAACAGGTAGCGCCAGATCACCGCCACCGCCACCAGTGTGGTCACCACGGGTGCGAACAGCGCGGTGCGGAACAGGGCCTTGAACCGTGCGGCGGGCGCGTTGAGCAGCAGCGCCGCGCCCAGCGACAGTGCGATCGACAGCGGCACGCCCAGCAGCACGAAGTAGGCGGTATTGCCAAGCGACTTCCAGAAGATCGGCGTCCGCAACAGGTCGATGTAGTTGTCCAGGCCGGCGAAACGCAGGTTACGGGGATCGGCCAGCGCATACAGGTCGAAGTCGGTCAGGCTCAACGCCAGCGCCGACAGCACCGGCAGGCCGAAGAACACCCCGATGACGATCAGCGCCGGCGCGGCGAAGATCCAGCCCGCCAGTGAACGGCGCTTCATTGCCTTGCTCCGGCAGCCGCCTGGTCGGCATGCCGCTCCTGTATCCAGCGGCGCTTGGCCAGGATCTCATCGACCTGCTGATCCAGCTGCTCCACCGCCCGGTCCTGCCGCAACCCGCCCCGCACCACCTGCTCGGTCACCACCCGCATCTGCTGGGCGATGCGCTCCCATTCCAATACCTTGGGCGTGGGTTTGACGCGTTCCAGCTGGTCGGCGAACGCGGCAGTCAGCGGGTCGTTGACCAGCTCCGGCGATTGCCACGCGCTGCGACGCGGCGGCAGGTCGCCGATGATCGTGTAGAAGCGCTGCTGGATCTCCGGCCGCGACAGGAACTCGATGAGCTTCCACGCCGCCTCTTTTTTCTGTGAGGAACGGAACACCACCAGGCTGGTGCCGCCAGCGATGCCCGCGCCCGGGCCATGCGGTCCGGGCAATGGCGCGGTGCCCCATTCGCCCTCCAGCCCGGGAGGCTGGCGCTGGCGGAATTCGCGGATGTTCCATGGACCGGACAGATAGAACGCGGTAAAGCCGCGGAAGAACTCGTCCCAGACGTTGGAGATCTGCGTCTCGGACATCTTCGGCGCCCATCCCTGCGCGAACATGTTTTCGTAGAAGGCCAGCGTGCGCCGGAACCCGGGGCTGCGGAAATTGCCGCGGGTATCGCCCTCACGCAG
This sequence comes from Stenotrophomonas pictorum JCM 9942, assembly GCF_001310775.1. Classification (GTDB taxonomy): domain Bacteria; phylum Pseudomonadota; class Gammaproteobacteria; order Xanthomonadales; family Xanthomonadaceae; genus Stenotrophomonas; species Stenotrophomonas pictorum. The sequence continues at coordinate 10,210 of NZ_BAZI01000029.1, read as the reverse complement.
CAGTGGATCGTGCTGCTGAAGGGCAAACGACAACTGGGGCTCGAACTCGTTCAACGGCATCAATACCGGATAGCCGCGATCGCCCATGAGCTTCTTCAGCGCGGCATTGACCTGCTCCCACTCGGCCCAGGTCCGCGGCGGATGGTCATAGCCGGCTTGCCGCAGCAGATCCTTGCGGTAGAACAGCAGCCGCGTATCCACGTACCACGGGATACCGGCCAGTTGGCCGTCGATGACATTGGTGTCCCAGATACCGGCGAAGTAGTCCGCAGGCTCCACCACCGTTGACGCCTCCACGTAGGACTGCAGCGGGGTCAGCGCCTGCAGCGTGGCGAATTCGGCAATCCAGGTATTGCCCAGCTGGCAGACATCCGGCAGACCCTCGGCGGCATAGGCGGTGAGCAGCTTCTCGTGCGCCGCGGTCCACGGGATGTTCTGCACCTCGACCCGGAGGCCGGGATTTTCCGCCTCGAACTCGCGGACCAGCTCGCCGACCACTTCGGCCTCGCGCCCCATCGCCCAGAAGCGCAGCGTGGTGTCCTGCTCGGGCCGCGCGCAGCCGGCCATCACCAGCAACAGCATCACGGCGGCCAGCCAGCGGATCATCGCGGTATTTAAGGCTGGTGCGGCTTGGACGCCGCCGGCTGATCGGCGGCGGCCTTCTGCGCTTCGGCGGCCGCCGCACGCGATTCGGCAATCCCGGAGGCGCGTGCCGAGGCGGCCTGTTCGTCCTTCTGCAGCGGCTGGCTATCGCCTTCCGGCGCCAGCCAGCCCCCACTGAAACCGGCACGTTCCAGTCCTTTGCGGATGTAGGGGTTCTTCTTCATCACGTTCCAGACGAACTCGTCACGGTAGTTGGCGATACCCGTCAGGATCGGCCCCTGATCGATGGCGATGTAATCGCTGGCGACCCAGCCACGACCCGGAATCAGGCGCCCGGTTTTGAGCGGGATATCGTAGTTGAAGCTGGGGTTGAACGAATCCAGAAAGCCATAGCTGGAATACAGATAATCCCCATAACGCTGGTGCATCGCCACCGTTGCCGGAATCACCACCTCCGGCGCGAACGGCAGCGAGGAAATCGCCGCCGACGGCACGATGGTGCCATCGTCGAAATTCTCGCGCAGACCGGCGCCACGGGCCGAATAGTGGCGGAACTGGCGCTGCTCGCCGCGGTATTCCTGGGTGGTGTTCTGCGGGCCGTCGCCCGCGGTCAGCCCCCACACGTTCTCGCCGTAGTCCTTCCATTGCATCGGGTTGGTGATGGCGTACTCGCGCTGGGCCAGTGTCGCCCGGCGGCTGTTGAGGAAGTAGTCGATGCCGCGCTCGCGCATGTAGGCATCCTGGATGTCGCGGAAATCGATCCAGACGTGGCTGTACTGGTGCCCGAACAACGGGCCGAAGGACAGATACTCCTGGCCCTGGAACACGCCCCAGTCGTTGTCGTAGGTGCGCGCCCATACCGTCCAGGCATCCGGCCCGACCGGATGGGTCGGCGAACCCAGCGCCAGCACGTACAGCATCATCGCCTCGTTGTAGCCCATCCAGTCGTGTTCGATGAAGCCGCTCTCGGGAAACCAGCCCATCGACACCAGCGGCTTGTTGCGCTGCAGCCACTGCCAGTCGGTACGCCGGTAGATCGTGTCGGCGATCTGCCGGATCTCCTTCTCGCGCGCGTCGTCACCGTCGTAGTAGGACTGCGCGAACAGCACGCCCATCAGCAGCAGCGCGGTATCGACGCTGGAAAGCTCCACCCAGCTGTCGTAGCGGCGGCCTTCCTGCATGTCCAGGAAGTGGTAGTAAAAGCCCTTGTAGGCGCCTTTGCCGGTGCGCTGCGGGCCCGAAGGCAGATCACGGAAGAACTTCAACGTGAGCAAGGTGCGGTCGATCGCCTGGTTGCGGCTGATCCAGCCGTTCTCGATACCGATCGGATAGGCGGTCAGCGCGAAGCCGACCGAGGCGATGGAGGCGAACGGCCGCGACGGGTAGCGGTCCGGTGTCAGCCCGTTCTGCTCGTTGGTGGTGTCCCAGAAATACTGGAAGGTGCGTCGCTCGATATCGTCGAACAGCGGCGGCAGCTCGGGCTTCATCGGCCGCGGCGGCAGGTCGGCCTCGATCAGGATCACCTGCGGCAATACCTTGGGCATCGGCGGCTCCGGCGCTTTGCCACATCCAGCCAGCAGCACCAGCCCGAAACCGGCGACAACGCTACACAGCAACGGGATCAGGCGCGGCATGCTCAAGGCAACATCCAGATGAAGAGGAGTCAGGCCGCCACGATCCCGCGACGGAACAGGTGACGCATGTGCGAAAGGTCCCGGCCGCCATGACAGCGGCCGGGATCCGCACTTACCAGTCCAGTCCGAAAGACAGCTTGAAGGTGCGGGTGCCGCCGACGATGCCGTCCTGATGGCGGCCAAAGTTCACATTGGCTCGTTCGGACCGCCGTACCAGTCGTCATAGCCATCCCAGTTGGTCCAGTCGAACACATTGAGCAGGTCCGCCCGTACCCGCAGCTTCAGCGAAGTACCCGTATCCCATTCCTTGCTGGCGGCCAGATCGAAGCGCTTGTAGCCGATGCTGCCATTGGCTGGTAGGGATCGATGAAGCAGTCGTCCCAGCCTGGCAGGCAGTTGGTGGCATTGCGGTATTTGGTGGACTCCAGCGTCAGCTTGCCCGACAGGGTGACGCCCCAGCCCGCATCCCAGATGCCGGTGCTCACCAGCCGGTGCTCGGGCACGCCGCGCGCCGGCAACCAGCCGTAGTAACCGGTATTGGGGTACTCGAACATGTCGATCCAGCCATCGGCATTGGTGTTCTGGCGGCCACGGGTATAGGTGTAGGCCACCGTCGCGCCCCAGCGCGAGGCGGCATTGAACGGCTTGTCCAGCTTCAGCAGCACCGACTTGGTCTTGGTCTCGTACATGTTGTCCAGCAGGACGATGCGGCCAAACGGCGGATCGAAGCCCCACGGCGTGCCCCAGGTCCCGCCGGGTGGCAGGAACGAGCCGTCCGGCCGGCGATTGCCCAGGCGCGCGGTGATGCCATCGTGACTGCGGACGTAGGACAGCGTCACCTCGCTGTACCAGGTCTGCGCACCCAGCTCGAACGCATTGCGCATGCCCAGGCTGAACTGGTCCGAGTACGGCACCTTCAGGTCGTTGTTGTTCAACCACCACTCGCGTGGCAGGTCGACGGTTGCGGCCAGCTGGTCCAGCGCGCCGGGATTCAGGTAGCCCGGATCCCAGGCCACGCAATCGTTGCCAGGGCGGCGGCAGAGGCCGTCGGCATCGGTGAAATAGAAGTTGTAGCGGCCAAACGAGGTGCGGTTGGTCTCGATCTGCAGGTAGTCGAACAGGTTGCGGTCATAGGCACGGCCGGCACCGCCAAAGATCACGTGGCGCTGGTCGGCATTGAGGTCGTAGGAGAAGCCCAGACGGGGCTGCCAGGCGCCCTTGAACGCATCACGGTTCTTGCCGGTGGAGAGGTAGTCATCTGGGTTCCAGTCGGCATTCTGGAAATTGGGATAGTTGCGGATGTCGTTCGCCAGCGCCGCCGGCGTGACGAAATCCTCATAGTTCGGGGTGGTCTCATAGTCCCAGCGCACGCCGTAATTCACGGTCAGGTGCTCGTTGACCTCCCAGTCGTCCTGGATGTAGACGCCGAACTGCTTGTTGGCCGAGGTGGTGAAACCGCCCGAGGTGCCCGGATCACCGGTGGCGAACTCGACCCGATACGGCTGGTCGATGCCGGTCGCCAGGTCATAGTAGAACTGCGGATTGGAGTAGTTGCGCTCCACCGCGTTGACGTCGACCGCCTTGTACTTCACGCCCATCTTCACGGTGTGGTTCTGCCAGCCGGTGAAGGTGAAATCGTTCTGGATCGACCAGCCCTTCTGCCCCTTGTCCTGGTTGTTGGGGCTGGCGCCGGTGTTGATGATCGTGCCCAGGTTGAGCCGGTCAGTGGCGGTCGGCTGGGAGATGTTGAGGATGTAGCCGTTGCCGTCGAAGGTCGGCTGCGGTGCCCACGACAGGTCCTCGTAGGTCAGATGCGCATCGTTGAGCCAGGTGTCGGCACTGTATTGCCAGCGCAGGTCGTAGCGGTTGACCTCGTTGTGGTTGATCGTGGCCCGCTGCGCGGTGTTCTGGTCACCCACACCGATGCGCTCGTCTTCTTTGCGTACCTGCGCGGACAGTTCGACCAGGTTGCGGTCATCCGGCGTCCAGGTCAGCTTGCCGAAGTACATGTCCTGGGTGAACGGCGAGGCGGCCGGGCCGATCTGGTCGCGGATATCAGCCGGGATATCGGCCAGGTCATAGCGCCCCTGCGCGCCCAGACTCACCGTCTTGGGCGTGCTGTACTCCTTGGCCTCATAGGCGACAAAGAAGTTCAGGCGATCCTGGACGATCGGGCCACCGAAGGAGACACCGTACTGCTCCTCCTTCGAGGGCACTTTCTTGCCGCCGGCTTTCTCTTCGGCCGGGGTCGCGGTGCGCCAGTCGGTGGAGGTGCGGTCCCAGAAGAAGCTCCCCTCGAACTCGTTGCTACCCGAGCGCGTGGCCGCCACCACCGCGGCGCTGCTGATCTGGTCGAACTCGGCCTTGTAGTTGGAGGTGATGACCTTGTACTCGCCGATGGCCGACTGCGGGAACGGATTGCCGCGGGTCGAGTCCTGTCCACCCACGCCACCGGGCAGGGTGTAGCCCTTCTGGCCGACGCCATCGATATACACATTGATGCCGCTGCTGCCCTGCGCGCCGGAACGCAACTTGGTGTTGCCGGCCGCATCCTGGGTGAACTGCATGCCCGGCACGGTATCGGCAAAGGCCAGGAAGTTGCGGGTGCCCTGTGGCAGCGCTTCGATCTGCTTGCGGGTGATGTAAGTGGCCACTTCCGAGGTGCGGGTTTCAACCGGACTGGCCACCACCTGCACAGTATCCAGCGTGGTCGCCGTCCCGCCGGCGGCGGTTTCGGCGACGCCGCCCACGCCCAGATCCAGCGTGGCCGTCTGTCCCACCTGCACGGTGATGTTCTGGCTGCTGCGCTTGCCGCCGGCCTCGACATCCAGCCGGTAGGTGCCCGGCGGCAGGCCGGCCAGCGAATACCCCCCACTGGCGGTGCTCTGCACACTGCGGCTCAGGCCGGTCGCCAGGTTTGTGGCGGTGATCTGCGCCTGTGCGGCCGGGGCGGAATCCACCATCACCTGGCCTCGGATCGTGGCGCTGGTGCTTTGCGCGAAGGCCGGCGCGGCACCCAGTAGCAGGCAGCTGGCCAGGGCGCAGCTGAGCAATCTGCGTGGGGGATGCGAGGTGCGAGGGGGGTGGCTTGTCATGAGGGGGGTTTCTCCGTGGACGGCGGGCAGGCAGTGCTATCCGCGCGATTCGTTAATCGGATATCCCTGCGCCAGGCGCCGGGCTTGAAGGACTTCGTGCAGCGGTGGAATCACGCACGACCAGGGTTGGAACCAGCGTCACGCCGGGCGTTGTGTCCAACGCGCCATCGCTGTCGATCAATTGCAACAGGTGCAACATCGCCCGCTCGCCCAATTCAGCAATACTCACCTGCATCGTGGTCAATGAAGGGTGAACAAAACGCGCCAGCGGGATGTCGTCAAACCCGGCCAGCGCCACCTGATCCGGCACACGGATACCCGCCTGTGCAAGCGCATACAGGCACCCCAGCGCCATCATGTCGTTGGCGGCAAAGATCGCATCGGGCAGCCGCGCGCCACGCAACAGCTCCAGGCCGGCGCGATGTCCGGAGGCTTCGTCAAAGTTGCCCGGCAACTCGATGGCCTCGGCGCCGGCACCGAACGCGGCCATCGCCTCGCGGAATCCGCGCAGGCGCTCGCGCGCATCGTGATTGTTCTGCGGCCCGGCAATGAACGCGATGCGGCGGTATCCGGCTCCCAGCAGGTAGCGGGTCATGGCCAGCGCCCCGGCGTGGTTGTCGATGGTGAAAGCGGGATATCCGCCTTCCGGCAGCGGGGTGTTGATCAGTACGGTCGGCAGCGCCGGCGGCAGGTTGTCGACCAGGAAATCCGAATCCACCGCGTACGGGGACAGCACCACAAGGCCATCGACCCGGCCACGCATGGCCTGCAATGCCGCCGCCTGCTGCTGTTGGTCGCCGTGGTAGCTGGACACCAGCAGATGGCGGTTGCGCGCACGCGCCGCACCGTCGATACCGCGCATCAGTTCGGAAAAGAACTCGCCGTGCAGGTCGGGCAACACCACGCCCAGGGTCTGGGTACTACGGCTGCTCAGACTGCGCGCCGCCGCATGGGGCGCGTAGCGCAGCCGTCGGGCGGCCTCCAGCACCCGCTGGCGGACCGGCGCGGCGACGTTGGCATGACCGTTGAGCGCCCGTGACACGGTGGCGACCGAGACATCCGCCTCGCGGGCAACATCCTTGATGGTGATTGCCGACTGCGCCACCGCCCCACCCTCCGTCGACCCGGGTTGGGCGGAATGTAATCGTTTCCAGATCGGACTGTAAACCGTCCGTCATCGCCATCGAACATGAACAGGACAAGGGATGGCCGCCACAGGACAGCGACGCCCCACCCCCTGGTGCCGCCCTGATCGCGTCAGGGCGCCTCGTCGGGACTGTGCGCTTGATCGACAGCGCATGGATGTCGGTTTCCATCATCCCGCCCAGCGCGGCGTAGACCGCGCGGTGCCGGGCCAGCGGCGCTTTGCCCGCAAAGGCGGCACTGACGATATGCACATTGAAATGCCCGCGCCCGTCGCGCGCACCGGCGTGCCCGGCATGGCGATGGCTGTCGTCCTCGACCTCCAACAGTGGCGGGGCGAATGCTTCCTGGAGCGCCGCACGGATCCGTTCCACTCGGACCGCGTTCATGGCAGCACCTTCCTGAACGGACGCACTTCCACCCGCGCATAGACCCCGGCAGCGACATAGGGATCGGCATCGGCCCATTCCCGCGCGGCCTGCAGGTCGGTGAATTCGGCGATGACCACGCTGCCGCTGAAGCCCGCCGCCCCGGGGTCCTCGGCGTCAATGGCAGGACAGGGGCCGGCCAACAACAGCCTGCCCTGCGCCAACAGGGCCTGCAAACGCGCCAGATGGGCGGCGCGGGCGCCCATCCGGGCCTCCAGCACCTGCTCACCGTCATAGCCTTCAATCACGTACCACACGGGCTGCCTCGCTTTGTCCGCTGAATGGATTCCCGACCAGTCTAGCGTCACGGCGCTGGACATCGGCCGGTCCCGGCCATTACTCTTTGCACCATTGCACGCAGCCGGCCTGTCGCGGCTCGGTACGGCAGCAGGCCCCGCCCTCCTGTCGAACCGCCGATCCACAGCGCATCCCGGACCGCGTAGACGACCTCCTCGTGATGACGTTGCCGCAGACCTGCGGCGCGCCCAGTTGTTGATATGTGTACGCACGCCTGACTGGCGCGCATGGCTTGCAATATTGAGGGCGGCATCCTTTCCGGCAGGAACCGGGAATGTGTGCGGCTACTGCAACACCCGATGTCGACCTGATGACTGCCGAACTCGCGCACGACGCGAACCCGCCAACGCCGCCTCACTTTCCGCAGCAGCAGGAAATGCCGCTGGCGATGGTGCATGGGCAGCCGGTGCTGCAGATCCCACAGGACCTGTATATCCCGCCGGACGCGCTGGAAGTCATCCTGGATGCGTTTGAAGGCCCGCTGGACCTGCTGCTGTACCTGATCCGCCGGCAGAACCTGGACATCCTGGATATCCCGGTCGCCGAGATCACCAAGCAGTACGTGGAATACATCAACGTGATGCAGGAGCTGCGCTTCGAGCTGGCGGCCGAGTATCTGGTGATGGCCGCGATCCTGGCCGAAGTGAAGTCGCGGATGCTGCTGCCACGTCCGCCGGCCGAGGAAGGCGAGGAGGCCGATCCACGTGCCGAACTGGTACGCCGGCTGCAGGAGTACGAACGTTTCAAGCAGGCCGCCGAAGATATCGACGCCCTGCCCCGCCAGGACCGCGACACCGCCGTCGGCCATGCCTTCGTACCGGAGCGCGCCGCGGTGAAACTGCCGCCACCGGTGGAGCTGAAGGAAATGCTGATGGCGCTGCACGACGTACTCAAGCGCGCCGAGCTGTTCAGCGGTCATGCGATCAAGCGCGAGGCATTGAGCGTGCGGCAGCGCATGGGCGATGTGCTCAGCTATTTGGAAGATGGCAAGTTCTACCGTTTTGAGACCCTGTTCACCGCCGATGAAGGCAAGCTCGGCGTACTGGTCACCTTCCTGGCGTTGCTGGAACTGGCCAAGGAACAGCTGCTGGACATCGTGCAGGAAGCGCCACTGGCGCCGATCTACGTCAAATCCCTGGCCGCCGGCAACACCAACGCACCGCTGCAATTCTCCAGCGAGTTCGATGACGCCGACACCTCCGACCCCGCCTGAGCAACCGACCCGCCGCATGGATCAACCGCTGATCAACCGCATCGTCGAAGCCGCGCTGCTGGCCTCCCACCAGCCGGTGACGCTGTCGCAGCTGCAGAGCCTGTTCCCGGAAGACGAGCCGGCCCCGCCGGGCAGCGTGGAGCGGGCCCTGGAGCTGCTGGCCGAGGCCTGCAGCGGGCGCGGCGTGGAGCTGGTGGAGGTCGCCTCCGGCTTCCGCTACCAGATCACCGGCGAAGTCCACGGCTGGGTCTCGCGGCTGTGGACCGACCGCAAGACCCGCTACACCCGTGCCACCCTGGAAACGCTGGCACTGATCGCCTACCGCCAGCCGATCACCCGCGGCGAAATCGAGCAGGTGCGCGGCGTGGCGGTCAGCAGCAACATCATCCAGGCCCTGGAAGAGCGCGAGTGGATCCGCGTGATCGGCCATCGCGACGTGCCCGGCAAGCCGGCGCTGTTTGGCACCACCAAGGCCTTTCTGGACTATTTCGGACTCAAGCGCCTGGACGAACTGCCGCCGCTGTCCGAACTGCGCGAGCTGGGCGAGCTGGAGCCGCAACTGCCACTGGGCGAGGACGGCCAACCGGCCGCCCCGCTGACCGCAGGCGCGGCGGCCAACGATGACGCGGGCGCAGGCCAAGGCAGCAACACAGACACCGCCGTCGCCGCTGGATCTTCCGATTCGCCGGCGACCGCATCCGATACCGCCCTCACGGGCGAACCCGACGCCGCGCCGGGAGAGCGCGCGGCGGAAGTGGAAGACACCGAAAACAACGCCGTCGCGAAGACGACCGTGGCTGTTGACGAAGCCGATCCCGAACAACAGGCCGACGCGGAAAACGCCGGCCGGAGCCAAGTAGATGAGTGACACCCCCCGCAAACCGGCACTGAACAAGCTCTCGCTCAAGCGCGACGCCACTGCCGAACAGCCCAAACTTGAAGAGCGCCTGCACAAGGTGCTGGCGCAGGCCGGCCTCGGCTCGCGCCGGGCGCTGGAACAGCGCATCGCCGACGGTCTGGTCAAGGTCAATGGCGAAACCGCGCAGACCGGCATGTCGATCAAGAGCGGCGACAAGATCGAGCTCGATGGCCGCGGCTTTGTCGCCAGCGCCCTGACCGATCCCTCGCGCGTGCTGATCTACAACAAGCCCGAAGGCGAAGTGACCACACGCGAGGACCCGGAAGGCCGTCCGACCGTGTTCGAAGCGCTGCCGCCGCTCAAGGGCGCCCGCTGGATCGCCATCGGCCGCTTGGACATCAACACCACCGGCCTGTTGCTGCTGACCACCGACGGTGAGCTGGCCAACGCGATGATGCACCCGTCCTTCGAGGTCGAGCGCGAGTACGTGGTGCGCGTGCGCGCCCCGGAAGGCGAGGAGAAGGTGCCGGACAACATCGTCGACCGCCTCGCCCGTGGCGTGGCCCTGGAAGACGGCCCGGCCAAGTTCGACGAGATCGAGCGCATCGGCGGCACCGACTCGCACGACTGGTTCCGCGTGGTGGTCAAGGAAGGCCGCAACCGCGAAGTGCGCCGCCTGTGGGAATCGCAGGGCTGCCAGGTCAGCCGCCTCAAGCGCACCCGCTACGGCAAGATCGAGCTGCCGCGCGAACTGCTGCGCGGCCAGTCGGTGGAACTGGCCACGGCCCAGGTCAACACACTGCGCAACCACCTGCAGCTGGAAGAAGGCACCCCGTCGGCGCTGACCCTGCAGCCGGTGATCGGCCAGCGCCGCGCGGCCAAGACCACCGTGCGCGTGTCGCGCGATGGCGGCCGGGGCAACGCCTACGTCAACGGCC
>NZ_BAZI01000028.1 GCF_001310775.1 Stenotrophomonas pictorum JCM 9942 | reverse complement strand
CGGCCAGCCGCGACCGCGACCGCGGCGCCGCCCGCAGCGGCGTACCGGTCCAGTCACAGGATCTGGCGCTGTTCCAGGCCCTGCGTGGACTGCGCGCGGAACTGGCCAAGGAGCAGAACGTGCCGGCGTTTGTGATCTTCCATGACAGCACTCTGCGCAACATCGCCGAGCAGCGGCCCACCAGCGTCGCCGAACTGGCACGGGTCGGCGGCATCGGCGGCAGCAAGCTGGCCCGTTATGGCGAGCGACTGGTTGAAATCGTGCGCGAGCAGGGCTGAAGCGGCAGCGCAGTTCCTGCGCCGCAGCTCACTCCTCGCGTGGCGCCTGGCCGCGCTGTGCAAGCAGCATCAGCCCTTCCCCCTTGCGCCGGTACGGTGCCGTATCCAGCAACAGCCGTCTGAACACCGGCAACGCCTGCTGCAACTCCTGCAGCGCCAGATGCCGATGCCCCAACCGCAGCAGGACCTCCGCCAATGCCATCCGGCACTGCGCGGTCTCCGGTTTGTCATCGCCATACAGCGACCGGGCGTACTCCAGCGCGGTACGCCGCAATGCTAGCGCCGCTGCACCTTCGCCACGGTGCTCGGCCAGATCGGCGCGTACCTTCAACAGCGGCAGCTCGAAGCCGGAAGGCATCCGTGCCGGCAACTCGTCCAGCAAGGCCTGCGCGGTCGCAAGCTCGTTCTGGAGAATGTGCCAGCGGATCAGATCCAACCGGGCCTGCACCCGCCCGGGCGCGTCCACCGGCAGCGTCGCCGCCAGACCGGCATCGGCATGCAGCAGCAGCTTGCCCGCCTCTTCGCTACGCCCGCTGCGCATCAGAAACTGCCCCAGGCCACTCTGCGCACGCAGGGTGGTGGGCGACTGGCTCCCCAGCTTCTGGCTGCGCAGTGTCCATGCCTGCCGGTAGAGCCGCTCGGCCTGCACCACATCGCCACGCAGATCGTGCAGGAGGGCGTAGTTGAACAGGCCCATCGAATACTCGACCGAATCGGCGCCATCCAGCACCGCACTCAGGCGCTGCCGCAGCTTGTACTGCACCTCGGCGGCGGCGTAGTTGCCCGCGTCCCGGTACAGATCGGCCAGCGCGTCATGCTGCATCAGTACGAAGCTGCTTTGGTCTCCATACAGCTCTGTGGCGCGATGCATTCCCGATTGCAGCAATGGAAGCGCCTGATCGAATCTGCCCTGCTCCCGGAGGATCTGCGCCAGTCGCATTTCCGTGGCCAATGTCAGGCTGGTACGGCGGCCATGCCGCCCGGCCAGGACCTGGCGGAACGCCACTTCAGCCGCCGCCTGGCGGCCATGACGCAGGTACATGATGCCCTTGTTGTAGGTCAATTCAGGCAGCAGCACCTCGGCATGCGCGTTCGGAAGTGTTTCATACAGCTGCCGGGCCTGGTCGAACAGCGCCTCGGCCTTGTCGAACTGTTGCTGATTGGTATGCGCCAAGGCCTTGGCGGCGTACAGCTGTGCCACGACTTCAGGCGCATTGTGTCGGGCAAGCAACGCCAAGCCACGATCGGCCAGCGCCAGCCCTTCGATCCCGTTGCCCTGGCGTGTCTTGTGGATGGAAAGACTCGCCAGCGCTGATGCCGCATCCACCGGACGATCCACATCCTCGCGCAAAAAGCCCTCATACGCCTGCCGCAACAGGCGCTCGGCCTGGGAGGAGACGCCGGAGTTCTGATAGGCAATACCGAGCACGGCGCGCATCCGCGCCTGCTGGGCAGGCACGCCGTCCAGATCGCGTGACACCTGCAACGCCGCGCGATCAAGCAGCTGCCTGGAGGTCAGCTCCTCCTCGCCGCGCTCGGTGCGCAGGAATGGATCCGCGGTTTCGAACACGCCTACCATGAAATCCGTCAACTGCTTTGCAATGGCCGCATCCTCTTGCGCCTGCTGGCGGGTGCGGACCAGGCCGGTGACGAACGCCCCCATCACCACCAGCGCCGCCGAGCCCAGAGCGATTGCCCGCCAGTTGCGCCGCGCTCCACGCTTCAACTCGTACAGGCGGCCGCCTTGCCGCGCCGCCACCGGACGCCACTCCAGATACCGGCGGATATCGGCGCTAAGCGCCTCCACCGAACGGTACCGTTGCGCGACCATGCCTGCACAGGCGCGCCTGACGATCGCGTCCAGGTCCCCCCTCAGCTGCCGCCGCCAGCGCAACGTTTCGGGCGCATGATCGCTGGGCAGAATCATCGGCACATCGATGTCCTGCGGCTCACGCACACAGGTACGTGCCGCGACCAGCTCCAGCAGCATCACCCCGAGACTGTAGACATCGCTGGCCGCTCCCACATGCGCGCCGCGCATCAACTCGGGGCTGGCATAGCTCGGCGTGCAGTAGCCGGAGTCCTCTTTCGCGCGCGCATCATTGAGCACCCGGGCCAGACCGAAATCCAGCAGAACCGGCTGTCCTCCGGGTGCCACAAGGACATTGCTGGGCTTGAGATCACAGTGCAGAACCAACCGCTCATGCGCCGACTGCACCACGGAACAGATATCCAGGAACAGCCGCAAGCGCTGGGGAAGATCCAGCTTGTGCATCTCGCAGTAGCGATCCAGCGGCAGACCGTCGATGTACTCCATGACCAGATAGGGATGGCCATCGGGCGTCGTACCACCGTCGTAAAGCCGCGCCACCTGGGGCAACTGCAGATCGGCGAGCACCTGTCGCTCTGCCGCCAGCCGTTCCACCTCGATGGTCCCCGGCAAGCCATGAAGCAGCTTGATCGCAACGGTACGCTGGTAGACCCCGTCCGCCCGCTCTGCCTTGAACACGGTGCCCATGCCACCTTTGGCAATCCGCTCGGTCAGCCGCCACGGCCCCAGACGCTCGCCCACACCGAACTCCGGCGCGAGGGCTTGTGCAAGTGCCGTATCCAGCCTGCTGGCAACCCGGCTCAAACCCACGGTCTGCGCCCGCAGTAACTGGAACACCTCTTCGACAATGCCGGCATCGTCACAGCGTTGCATCAGCGTCGCCCGCCACTGGTCCCGCGGAAGATCGCAGACCGCCTCGAACAGGTCGCGCACCTCCCGCCAACGCTGAGCATTCATCGGCAGCCCCCCCCCTTTGCCAGACGCCTCACAGCAACTGGCGATTCAACCATGCCCGGGCAAACCGCAGATCACGATCCACCGTCGGTGCGGAAATGCCCAACACCATGGCGATCTCATCCCGGCTCATGCCACCGAAATAGGTCAGCTCGATGGTGCTCGCCGCACGCGGCTCCAGCTCGGAAAGCTGGTTCAACGCCTGATGCAGCGCCAGCACCTCGTAGCCGATGCCATTGTCATCCGCGGCTCCTTCGGCATGGGACAGGGTGAGTTGCTCGGCATTGCCGCCACGCTTTTCCGCCGACCGCGCGCGCAGGTGATCCACCAGTACCGAGCGCATTTTCAGCGCCGCCACCGCGATGAAATGGGTACGATCATGGTAGTCGGCCTGCGTCCCCAGCAAGCGCAGCAGGGACTCGTTGACCAGCGCCGCCGGCTGCAACGTTCCTGCAGTATGGTTGGCCAGCCGATTGCGGGCGACAAGCATCAAATCGGCATACAGCGCATCGAACAGGTGCTCACGCGCCTGCAGGTCTCCCTGCTGCCACCGGTGCAGCAATTGCGTGATCTGGTTGCTCAACGAACGTCCCGGTACACAGATGTGATGCCCTGATGGTAGAGCGCACATCTGATACTGCCAACCGCCTGTGCCTGGCCGGCCGGCTCGCAGAGGCCACAAAAAAGGCCCCGGATCGCTCCGGGGCCTTTTTGAAAACTGGTGGGCCGTGATGGATTCGAACCATCGACCAAAAGATTAAAAGTCTTCTGCTCTACCAACTGAGCTAACGGCCCAAACAAACAGCATGCGCCGTTTGCCGGGTGCGCATTCTACCGCAGAAATACCGAAAACAGGAAGTCAGACGTAATGCGTCGGGTCCGCCAGGCCCGCTGCAGCGAAGCCGTCGGCGCGAAGCCGGCAGGCATCGCAATGGCCACACGCCCTGCCCTCCGTATCGGCCTGGTAGCACGACACGGTGAGGCCGAAGTCGACGCCAAGGCGCTGTCCTTCGCTGGCGATCTGCGCCTTGCTCAGGTGCTGCAACGGTGCATGGACGCGGATACCCGCGCCCTCCACACCCGCCTTGGTCGCCAGATTGGCAAGCGCTTGGAAGGCGGCAATGAATTCGGGTCGGCAATCCGGATAACCGGAGTAGTCCACCGCATTCACGCCGCAGAAAATATCATTGGCGCCCAGCACCTCGGCCCAGCCGAGCGCCAGCGACAGCATGATGGTGTTGCGGGCCGGCACGTAGGTGACGGGGATACCGGCGCCGCCGGCTTCGGGCACAGCGATATCATCGGTCAACGCCGAGCCGCCGAGCTGCGCAGATCCACGTCGACCACCTTGTGCCCAGCCACGCCCAGGGCCGCCGCGACACGTGCCGCGGCATCCAGCTCGGAGGTGTGGCGCTGGCCATAACGCACGCTCAGCGCGTAGACCTGATAGCCCTGCTCCTGGGCAATGGCGATGACGGCGGCAGAATCCATGCCGCCCGAGAGAAGCACAACAGCCTTCTTCATGGGGATCGTCCGGTTGGGGAGGGAATGCCAGCACGCTGTCCCGCGCCGGATTTTTGAAATATCGGATCAACAATCAAAGCGCGGATGAAATCCCGCATCCGCTTGCGCGTACGCGGCTCAGCGGCCGGGGGCGTCATTCCACAGCAATTTGTGCAGCTGCATCTGGAACCGCACCGGCAAGCGGTCAGCGACGATCCAATCGGCCAGCTCACGGGCGCTGACCTGCGACTTGCTGGGCGAAAACAGGACCATGCAACGCCCGGGCAGGTCATGCTCGACCAGCATCGACTTGGCCCAGTCGTAGTCGGCGCGACTGCAGATCACGAACTTGAGCTGATCGCGCGCCGTCAACAACGGAATGTTCTCAAGCCGGTTGCGCGCCATTTCCGCCGAATCCGGGGTTTTCAGGTCGACCACGCGCGACACGCGCGGATCCACCTCGGCAATGTCCAAGGCGCCGGAAGTCTCCAGCGAGACCTCCAGACCTGCATCGCACAACTTCTGCAGCAGGATCACGCAGCGCTTCTGCGCCAACGGCTCTCCCCCGGTCACGCAGACATGCCGCACGCCCTGCCGGAGCACCTCGTCGACAATCGCGTCGATGTCCCACCAAGTGCCGCCATGGAACGCATATTCGGTATCGCAGTACTGGCAACGCAGTGGGCAGCCGGTCAGGCGCACGAACACCGTTGGCCAGCCGACGCTATCGGCCTCGCCCTGCAGGGACAGGAAAATTTCGGTGATCTTCAGTCGCGGCAATGGCGACTGCACGATCTCGCTGGGGACAGCGGCACTGGGAGAATTCATAGTCACATCAGCCGCACCGACGGGTGCGGCATCACCTCAACGCAGCTGCCGGCCAAGCCGGATCGACTGCAGTCGATCCTGGGCGGTACGGGCCGCATCACTGCCGGGAAAACGGGATACCACCTGCTCCAGGGTCTGCTGCGCCAACGCGGCATCGCCCTCCCCCAGCTGCGACAGGCCAAGCTTCAGCAAACCGCCAGCGGCCTTGTCATGGGTGGGATAGCGGGCGACGAGATCACTGAACTGCGTCTCGGCCATCTTGAAATTGCGGGTGGCGTAATAACTTTCGCCGAGCCAGTACAACGCATTGGGCGTGTAGGCGGCATTGGGATACAGCTCGAGGAAGCTCTGGAACAGCTGCGCCGAATCGGCATAGTTGCCTGCTTTCAACGCATCGAACGCGACGTTGTAGGCGGCGCGCTCGTCACCGACCGAGGCCAGCGCACCGGCGTCACCACGCACCGTGGGCGGACGTTCCGCAGCAGCCGCTGTCGGCTTTGCGGCCGCAGCGGCGGGCGTCACTGCGCCAGTGGCTGGAGCTGCCGGAGCGCCAACACCGCCCTCAAGACGGTTGAGACGACTATCCAGGTCCAGATACTGATCGCGATTGCGCTGCTTCAGCTGTTCATTTTCATGCTGGAGCTGTTCGATCGTGCCTTGCAGCGACTGCAGCTCGGTACGCAACTGCTGCAGCTGGTTGAGCATGTCGGTATTGGCCTGGCTGTTGTTGACCTGCTGCTCGAGCACGCCAACGCGATCGGCCAGACTCTGCCGCTGTGCATACGCGGGTGCGGCAGCCGAAACGGCTGCCGCGACCGCGAGCATCAGTGTGATGCCGATACGCATCGATTACTGCGCGGTGTAGACGATTTCGACGCGACGGTTCTGCGACCAGCAGGACTCGTTCGACTCGGTGCACACCGGACGCTCTTCACCGTAGGACACGACGGTCAGCTGCGAAGCCGAGCCACCGTTGGCCTGCAGCGCGGAGTTCACGCCGTTGCCACGACGCTCGCCCAGAGCCTGGTTGTACGCGCGCGAACCACGCTCGTCGGTGTGGCCCTGCAGGGTGATGCGCGAGGACGGACGGTCACGCAGATACTTGGCGTGGCAGGCCATGATGGCCTGGAATTCCGGCTTGACCGAATCCTGATCCAGGTCGAAGTAGACCACGCGCTGGCGCAGGCAGGCGTCGGTATCCAAGTCGCCCGGGCCATACAGACCCGAGGTGGACGGAGCCGGTGCCGGAGCGGTCGGGGTGGTATCGACCGGAGCAGCAGGCTGTTCCTTGACCTTCTTGGAGCAACCGGCCAGCGCGGCCACGGACAACAGCGAAACGAGCAAAACGCGAGTGGACTTATTCATGGCGATAACTCAAGCTCCTAAGCCGGTGTTGGGGTTTAATGCAACTGCGATATTAACATTTTATCAACGCGCGGCACGGTAGGGGCCCCACGAAGGTTCCCTGACATCACCATCCGCCAAAACCAGTCGCTGGCGCACCCGCGCATCCGCCGACACGGCATACAGCACACCACGGCCACCTTCGCGGGCGGCGTACAGCACCATGCTTGCATTCGGGGCGAAACTGGGAGACTCATCCAGCGATCCCGGTGACAGCGTGCTCCAGCGGGGAGACCCCAGGCTGCTGTCCATCATCGCGATCTTATACGTATTGCCGCTGCCTTGCGCCATGACGATCTTCTTGCCGTCAAATGAAACGCTGGGGGTGGCGTTGTAGTTGCCCTGGAACGTCACACGGCTGGCGCTGCCGCCACTGGCCGGGACCTGGTAGATCTGCGGACGACCGCCCCGGTCGGAGGTGAAATAGATCGAGCCGCCATCCGCCGCCCAGGTCGGCTCGGTGTCGATACCGAAGTGGTTCGTCAGCTGGGTGAGCTGCTTGCTGCCCAGATCCATCACATAGATTTCCGGATTGCCGCTGCGCGACAGGGACAGCGCCAGCCGGCGGCCGTCCGGGGAAAACGACGGGGCACTGTTGATGCCACGGAAGCTGGTCAGCAGCTCGCGCGCGCCGGTGGAAATGTCCTGGATGTAGATGGAGGAATTTCCACGTTCGAAGCTGACATAGGCCAGCTTGCGGCCATCCGGGCTCCAGTTGGGTGACAGTAGCGGTTCGGCCGAACGCACGATGGTCTGCGGATTGAAGCCATCGGAGTCGGCCACCATCAGCGCATAGCGCATGTTGGCGCCCTTGCCGCTGGCGGTGATGTAGGCGATACGCGTCCAGAACGCGCCGCGGACACCGGTGATCTTCTCGTAGATCGCATCGGCCATCTGATGGGCGACATCACGCATCGCGTTGGAGCGTGCGGTCATCGCCAGACCCAGCATGCGCTCGCCCTTGGCGACATCGAACAGCTCGTACTCCACCCGATAGGCACCGGCGCCGGCATCGAGCACACGCCCCACCACCAGGTAGTCCTGCTTGAGCGCGCGCCAGGTCGGGTACTGCACCTCGCTGCCGCGGGTCGGACGCTCGACAATCTGCGCCTCGGGCAGACTGCGGAACTGGCCGGAGCGCTCCAGATCGGCGCGCACCACCGCCGCGACATCGGTCTGCGGCGCGACCGAGCCCTGATACGGCATCGGCACGACAGTGATCGGCATTGCCGATGCATTGCCACCGATGATGTCGATTTCCAAGCCCTTCTGCTGCGCCATCGCCGCAAGCGGCAACAGCAGGACAGCGAGGGCAACCAGCCAGCGATGCATTTTCTTCATGGGAGGCTCAACGGTACGGATCAAGTCAAAGAGGGATAGCAGCACGCGGATGAACAGTTTCGCAATTGTGAACGAACACCCTGTGAAATTCCGCCAACTGCGGAAAACGGAGTCCACTACCATGGCTTCTTGTGCAATCAGAGCAAGTGGCTACCGCGACCTGCCCTGCGCTCAGCGATCCTGCGCCTCGAAATTGAAATTGAGGTTGCGCTGGAACACCGATTCGAATCCGCGATAGGGCAGCGGCTGGGCGCGCCGCACCGCGGCCTCCACCGAACGCCTGCCGGCCTCGTCATAGGGACAGCCCGGTGCGAATTCGACATCCATCACCTCTCCCCCGGGCAGCTGACGGATGGTGAGGCGGCAGCGCTGGCCTCGCGGGATGGAATCCGGGCGTATCCACTGGTTGAGTACCGCCTGCTGGATCGCTGCCGCATATTTGGCAGTGAGATCCGTGCTGGTACCCCCCTGCCCGGGCGCGGGCGATGTCGGCCCGGCACTTCCGGTACTGCTGGACGATGCAGCCTGGGCTTTGGCGCGCGCATCGGCCACCTGGCGCAGACGCTGTTCGGCGAGCTTGGCCTCGCGCTCGGCCTGCTCCCGCTTGCGGCGGATCTCGGCGATCTTCTGCTGCCGCTCCTGCTCGGCCTTGGCCTTGGCCTCGTTGGCCTGACGCTGCTGGTCGGCCAGCTTCTTCTGGCGGTCGGCTTCTTCCTGCTGCTTGGCCAGCCTCAGCTTCTGCTCGGCCTCCTCCACGCGCTTGCGCTCGGTCAGATCGATCTGCTCCTGGCGGCGCTTGGCCTCCTGCTCCTGCCGGGCCTTCTCCTGCGAGATCGCCAGTGCACTGACGCGCTCCTGGTCCACGGTATCGGGCTGGGCGATGCGTTCTTGTGCATTGTGCTGCTGCGGAGTCGGCGCATCCTGCGGGCGCGGCTCGGGAATCGGCTGCGGCGGGGGCACGGTGTCTTCGGGCACCGGTTCGGGCTGCACGTCCTCCACCGGCTCGGGCAGGTCGGGCAGCTTTTCCGAAGCGCGCAGGGCCTGCCGCGCGGCCGAGGCTTCAGCCGCTGACAACTCCAGGCTGGCCTCCACCGCCGGGCTCCCGGCAGCGGCGTCGGTCGAGCGCGAAGGCGACCAGACCCAGGCGATGATAAAAATCGCCGCAACCAGCAGATGCACCAGCAAGGCCAGTACGACCGGCAGGCCCCACTCGCTGTTGGAATCGCGCGGCGGCGGCAAAGCGTCAGCGTGCATCGGTCGCCAGACCCACCTTCTCGATCTTCGCGGCCTTGATCACGTCCATCGCCGCGACGACCTTCTCATAGGTCACGGTCTTGTCGGCGGCGACGATCACGCGCAGATCCTTGTCCTGCGAGGCCAACGCGCCCAGCTGCGCCTGCAGCACACCAGCCTCCATGGCTTGCGGGTCCTTGGCTTCGGGCAGCTTGAGGCTGAGCTGGCCATCGGCACGCACCGAGACGATCACCGGATCCTGCCGGCTTTCCAGCGCCTTGGCGGTGGAACTGGGCAGATCGACTTCGAAACTGAGCGTCAGCAGCGGCGCGGTCACCATGAAGATGATCAGCAGCACCAACATCACGTCGATGTACGGCACGACGTTGATCTCGGACTTGAGCTTGCGGCGCTTGCGGCGGGGTATGGCGGCGGTCATGTTCTGGGCTCCTGCGGTCAGAGGAAAGCGCGGAGGCGCTTACTCGTCAGCGCCGCTCTGGCGCTGCAGGATGGAGCTGAACTCTTCGGCGAAGGTTTCATAACGCACCGACAGGCGCTCCACGCGGGTTGTGAAACGGTTGTAGGCCCACACTGCCGGGATGGCCACGAACAGGCCGATGGCGGTGGCGAACAGCGCTTCGGAGATGCCGGGCGCGACCGAGGCGATGCCGGCCTGCTCACCGCTGCTGATCATGTCGTGCATGGTCACCATGATGCCGAACACGGTACCGACCAGGCCCACATAAGGGGCGGTTGAACCGATATTGGCCAGCAGCTCCAGGTTGCGCTCCAGCCCGTCCACTTCACGGGCATAGGCGGTGCGCATGGCGCGCTGCGCGCCTTCCAGCTGGCTGCGGCCGTCCAGGCCGCGACGGTTCTGCATCCGGGTGTATTCCCGGAAACCGGATTCGAAGATCGCTTCCAGCCCGTCCACCGACCGGTTGCGATCAGTCGCCGCCGAATAAAGTTTGCCCAGATCGGCCCCCGACCAGAAGCGGTTCTCGAAATCGTTGGCCTCGCGATCGGCGGCCTTGAACACGCGTGCCTTGCGGAAAATGATCACCCAGCTGATGAACGAACCGGCCAGCAGCAGCAGCACGATCAGCTTGACCGGGATACTGGCCTTGATCATCAGATCCAGATAGTTGATGCCGCCGCCATGGCTGGCCTGGGCAACGGTCTGCGCAGCTGCGGCGCTGACATCGGCCGGCAGGGCCTCGGTCACGGTGGCCTGCAGGGCCAGAAGCAAAGCGATCATCCGGTCTTCCTCAGTATTGCTTAAGCGGTTTGTGTTTGAAGGGGTTTGAGCGTTGCGTACAGCGTTTCATCAATGGGCTGCGGACGGAAATCCGCGGCGCTGACGGCGGCAAGCCGGACCTCGGCACTGACCAGCAGCTGGTCCTCTCGCATCACCGCCTGCGTCATCAGCAGACTGGCCCGCCGGCATTGCACCAGTTCCACCGTGGTGGTCAGCGCATCATCCAGCCTGGCCGGTTTCAGGAAATCCAGCTTCATGGCACGGACCACAAACACCTGCCCGCCCCCATTGCGCATGGCTTCCTGCCCATAACCCAGCGCGCGCATCCATTCGGTGCGGGCGCGTTCCATGAACGCCACATAGCGTGCGTGGTAGACCACACCACCTGCGTCGGTATCTTCCCAGTAAATGCGTGTCGGCCAACTGAACCGGGCCTCAATCGTCATCACGCTGCTCCACAAACAGATCCACCGGTGCCGGCGCGGCCTTGGGCTTCAGCCCCATGTGGCGATAGGCCTTGTGCGTAGCCATCCGCCCACGCGCGGTACGCACCAGAAAACCCTGCTGGATCAGATAGGGCTCGACCACGTCTTCGAGCGTACCGCGCTCTTCCGACAGGGCGGCGGCCAGCGATTCGATCCCGACCGGGCCGCCGTCGAAATACTCGACCATAGTACGCAGCAGGCGCCGGTCCAGCTCATCGAAGCCTTCCGGGTCGACCTTGAGCATCTGCATGGCGGCCTGCGCGACGTTCTGGTCGATATGCCCACTGGCCTTGACCTGCGCATAGTCGCGCACGCGGCGCAGCAGGCGGTTGGCGATGCGCGGGGTGCCGCGCGAACGGCGCGCGATCTCGCCGGCGCCTTCGGCGCTGCAATCGATCCCGAGGATGGCGGCCGAGCGCCGGACGATACGGGTCAGCTCGTCGGCCGAATAGAACTCCAGCCGCTGCACAATGCCAAAGCGGTCACGCAGTGGCGCGGTCAACAACCCGGCCCGGGTGGTGGCGCCGATCAGGGTGAACGGAGGCAGATCCAGCTTGATCGAACGCGCCGCCGGGCCCTCCCCGATCATGATGTCGATCTGGAAATCCTCCATCGCCGGATACAGCACTTCCTCGACCACGGGCGAGAGGCGATGGATCTCATCGATGAACAACACATCGTGCGGCTGCAGGTTGGTCAGCAGCGCGGCCAGGTCGCCGGCTTTCTCGATCACCGGGCCGGAGGTGACCCGCAGCGCCACGCCCAGTTCGTTGGCGATGACGTGGCTGAGGGTGGTCTTGCCCAGCCCCGGCGGGCCGAAGATCAGCACATGGTCCAGCGCCTCGCCACGCGATTTTGTCGCCTGGATGTAGATATCCAGCTGCTCACGCACGGGCGCCTGGCCGAGATAGTCGGCCAGGGTGCGCGGACGGATGCTGGCATCGGCCACCTCGTCCTCGCGGGTGGCGCCGGCGCCGATGATGCGATGATCAGTCATCGCGCAATTATGCGCCAAGCGCGCGGCAAGTTACGGGCATACGGGCTAGATCTCCACCTGCGCACCCAGCTCGACCAGACGGTTGCCCGGAATCCGGAAGAAGCCGGTGGCCGGGGCCGCGTTGCGATGCATGAACGCAAACAGCTTGTCACGCCAGATCGGCATGCCGCGATTGGCGCTGGCGACGATGGTTTCGCGGCTGGCGAAGAACGTGGTCTCCATCGGATCGAAATAGATGCCGCCGTGGTCGCACGAGCGCATCAGCGCCAGCGGGACGTCCGGCGTTTCCATGAAACCGTAGCGCACCTGGATGCGATAGAACTCGTCCCCCACCGAATCGATCTTCAGTCGCTGCGCATCGGCCGCATACGGCACCGGTAGGGTTTCCACGTGGAGGAACACATTGCGCTCGTGCAGCACCTTGTTGTGCTTGAGGTTGTGCATCAGCGCGTGCGGCACCACCGCCGGATCGGCCGTCAGGAATATCGCCGTGCCCGGTACACGCACCGGCGGTGCCAGCATCAGCCCGGGCAGGAAGGTATCGATGCGGATACCGTCCTTGCGGATCTCATCGCGCAGCAGTTCGCGACCACGCCGCCAGGTGCGCATCATCGTGAACAGGGCCACCCCCAGCACGACCGGGAACCACGCCCCCTGCAGCAGCTTGGCGCCGTTGGCGATCACGAACCCCAGGTCGATGACGAAGAAAACCACGCACAGCGCGACGATGGCATGCCGCGCCCTGGGCCACAGCGCACGCGCCACCAGCGCCAGCAGCAGGGTGTCGATCAGCATCGTGGCCGACACCGAAATGCCGTATGCCACAGCCAGATTGCTGGAACTGCGGAACGCCAGCACCAGCCCGAACACCATCACCGCCAAGCCCCAGTTGATGCCCGGGATGTAGATCTGGCCGATGGTGTCGTGCGAGGTATGCAGGATGCGCATGCGCGGGATGTAACCCAGCTGTATGGCCTGACGGGACACCGAGAATGCGCCGGTGATCACCGACTGGCTGGCGATCACCGCCGCCATCGTCGCCAGGATGATCATCGGGTACAGCGCCCATTGCGGCACGGCTTCGAAGAACGGATTGGACACCGCATCCGGCCGCTGCAGCACCAGCGCGCCCTGGCCCAGATAGTTCAGCACCAGACACGGCAGTACGAAGAAGTACCAGGCATGGCGGATCGGCGGCGCGCCGAAGTGGCCCATGTCCGCATACAGCGCCTCGCCACCGGTCACCGCCAGCACCACCGCACCAAGGATGAAGATGCCGTGCCAGCCATGCTCCAGGAAGAAGCGCGCGCCCCACAGGGGATTGAAGGCCTTGAGCACTTCCGGGGCACTGATCACGTTCCAGATGCCGATCGCCGCCAGCGACAGGAACCAGATCGTCATCACCGGTCCGAACACCTTGCCGACCTTCTCGGTACCGAAACGCTGCGCGGCGAACACCGCGGCCAGCACCACCAGGGTGATCGGCACAACGAAATGGCCCAGTCCGGGCGCTGCGACCTCCAGGCCCTCCACTGCGCCCAGCACCGAGATGGCCGGGGTGATCACCCCATCACCGAAGAACAGCGAAGCGCCGAAAATACCGAGAATGCCCACCACATAGGCCGAGCGCGAGCCGTTGCGCAGCGTGCGCTGGGCCAGCGCCATCAACGCCATGATGCCGCCCTCGCCATCGTTGTCGGCGCGCATGATGATGGTCACGTACTTGAGCGTGACCACCATGTTCAGCGCCCAGAACGCCAGTGACAGCACCCCCAGTACGGTGTCGTGGTCGCTGGTCAGCCCGTAGTGCGGCGAGAACGCCTCCTTCAGGGTGTACAGCGGACTGGTGCCGATGTCGCCGAACACCACGCCGATGGCGCCGATGACCAGCGCCAGACCACCAGCGGTACCGTGGCCGGAATGTGGCGCGGAAGAATCAGACTGCGGGGAAACGTGGGACATGGAAGTCTCGATTGACGTCATACAGCCGGATGGGCACCGCGCCTCAGCGCAGCGCCGATTGCAGCGCCTTGCGGATGACGGTGGCGACATCGTCGCCCTCGCCGCCGGCATCGCGCGCCATCTTGGCCGCCTCGGCCGGTTTATAGCCCAGTTGCTGCAAGGCCACTGTCGCCTCGGACACCGGATCGGCCCCGAGCTGTCCGGCGATGGGCGCACCGCCGCCGGTGAAATTGGCCGCGCGATCACGCAGCTCCACCACCATACGCTCGGCGGTCTTCTTGCCGATGCCCGGAATACGGGTCAACGCAGCGACATCGCCGGTCTGGATCAGCCGCCCGAACTCGTCGACGCTGACCCCGGAAAGCACCGCCAGCGCGATTTTCGCGCCGATGCCCGACACCTTCTGCACATCACGGAACAGGCGGCGCTCGCCTTCGCGCAGGAAGCCGTACAGCGACACGCTGTCTTCCTTCTGCGCGTAATGGGTGAACAGGATCACCTCGCGGCCGACATCGGGCAGGTCGTAGAACGTGCTCATGGGCGCCTCCAGCTCGTAGCCGACGCCATTGACGTCGATCACCAGCCACGGCGGGGCTTTGTACGCGAGGATGCCGCGCAGGCGTCCGATCATGCCAAGTTCCTCATTTGCGACTCCAGGCCTGGCGCACATCCACGCCCAGCCGGTTGGCCGTGGCGCGCACATGCGCGTGGGTGATGGCGACGGCCAGCGCATCGGCGGCATCCGCCTGCAGCTTGCCCTTCAGGTTCAACATCAGGCCCACCATATGCTGGACCTGTTCTTTCTGCGCGCTGCCGCGCCCGACCACCGCCAGCTTGATCTCGGTGGCCGCGTATTCGCTGACCTGCAGATCCCGCATCACCACCGCACAGATCGCCGCGCCGCGGGCCTGGCCCAGCTTCAACGCCGAATCGGCGTTCTTGGCCATGAACACCTTCTCGATGGCCACTTCCTGCGGCCGGTATTCCTCGATCAGGGCATGCAGGCCATCGGCCAGCCGCTTGAGCCGCAACGCAAAGCCATCGGCGCCCAGCAGCACCAGCGGGGCATGGTAGACGTGGCTGGCACGGCCGCTGGCATCGATATCGATAATGCCGACACCGGTGCGTTGCGAGCCCGGGTCGATGCCGAGGATGCGGGTCATTGGAGGGTCTGCCTGGATTGGGACGGCGGCCATGATCCGCCACCGCCGTCTCAATCAGTAGGACGGGAACGGCCGGTCAGGCCCGCTCGAGGCTGGCCTGATCGACGTTGGAATACACGTCCTGCACATCGTCCAGGTCTTCAAGCATGTCCAGCAGCTTCTTGACCTGCACAGCGGTGTCGGCATCCACGGCGATGTCGTTGTCGGCGCGGAAGGTGATTTCGGCATGGTCCGGCGTCAGCGCCGCCGCCTCCATCGCCGCCTTCACCCCCAGGAACGATTCCGGGGCGGTGATCACATCGATCGCGCCATCTTCCGGATAGACTGCGATGTCATCTGCACCGGCCTCGATCGCGGCCTCGGTGATTTTTTCCTCATCGGCGCCGGGCGCGTAAGCCAGCACGCCAAGGCGCTTGAACATGAAAGCCACCGAGCCCTCGGTGCCCATATTGCCGCCGCACTTGCTGAAGGCATGGCGCACATCGGCCACGGTACGCACACGGTTGTCGGTCAGGCAGTCCACGATCACCGCCACGCCGCCCGGGGCATAGCCTTCGTAGCGGATTTCCTCATATTCAACGCCTTCCAGCTCGCCGGTCGCCTTCTTGATCGCGCGCTCGATCACGTCCTTGGACATGTTCGCCGACAGCGCCTTGTCGATGGCTGTACGCAACCGCGGGTTGTTGTTGGGGTCGCCTCCACCACCGCGTGCGGCCACGCTGATCTCACGGATGATCTTGGTGAAAATCTTGCCGCGCTTCGCGTCAGACGCGTTTTTGCGGCCTTCGATGGAAGGACCTCTACCCATGGGAATACCGTACATCTGTCAGGAACAGGGCGTGAATTCTACCCGATCGCCGCGCCGGCACCTGTCACGCCACCCGTCGTCCCCGATCACGGTCAAACCGCCCTTCACGCAGGAACGCCGCGGTCTGCCGCGCCACCTCCGGCGACAGCACCAGCCCGCTGTGGCTGACCGGCACCACACAATGGTCGGCCAATCCCTGCAGACGGGTCTCGGCCAGCGCCACGGTGCCATCGGAATCGGCATGCACCGCGCCCAGCAGGCTCCCAAGCCGTGCGGCACCGAGCCGGCCACCAGCCCCACCTCGGCCCGGCCCTG
>NZ_BAZI01000027.1 GCF_001310775.1 Stenotrophomonas pictorum JCM 9942 | reverse complement strand
TGCGCGGTGGCGAGTATCAGCCCAGCCCGGCGGGACTGCTGTGGCGCAGCTGGTGGGCTGCGCGCGGTTGAGCGTTGTGTGTCAAATCACCACGAACGCGCCGCCCCGCATCCGCGGGCGTTCAGTGGCGTGAGTGCGCGGGCGCGCTGCCGCATGCCCGTGTGGTGAATGCTCGGCGGTTACTTGCCGCGTTCCAGCACAAGCAGTGGATCGATGCGGGTGTCGAACCAGTTCATCCCCCAATGCAGGTGTGGTCCGGTCGCTCGTCCGGTGGCACCGACGGCGGCAACGGTCTGCCCCTGCGCGATGCGGTCGCCCACCTTCACGTCGATCCGCGACAGGTGCAGGAAGTTGGAGCTGATGCCGAAGCCATGATCCAGCACCAGGGTGCCGCCGGTCAGGTACAGGTCCGGGTTGGCGAAGGTGACGATGCCGGCCGCCGGGGCCTTCACCGGGGTACCGGTGGCGGCGGCGATATCCATGCCCGAATGGCCGGCGCCGGGTTGCCCGTTGTAAACGCGGGCGTTGCCGAAGCGGCCGCTGATGCGCCCCTGTACCGGCCAGAGGAAGGTCTGGGTGAAGTCGGTGCGGTTGTCATCACGCTTGCGTGATTCGGTCACCAGCGCCTGCTCGCGGGCAATGCGTTCGGCGATGGCCGGCGGCGGATTCACCGTCTTCGGCGGTACGCCATTGACGTGCTCGGTCGGCCAGTCACGCGCAGTCACCACGATTGAAATGGTCTCGCTGCCGCCCTCCGGGCGCTGCACCTGTACCTGCAACGGGCCCTTTTCATCGCGTCCGACACCGAGCACCACGCTGCCATAACCGCTGACCCGCAGCTCGCGGCCCGCGTAGCGGACCGTGCTGCCGGCCGGCACCTTGCCGATCACCATCGCACCCTGCGAAACGCTGGCCGGGAACACCACGCGGCTGTCGAGCAGGTTGCCGATGTCATCCTGCGCCTGTGCCGCCGGCGCGGTGAGCAGGGGCGTGGCCAGCAGCAGCGCCCCGAACAGAAATACCTTGCGCATCAACGATCGTAGGTCATGCGCTGGCCGGCCGGTGCACCGACCAGCTTGCTGCCATCCCACACCCGCTGGCCGTTGACCCAGGTGGAGGCGATGCGCGAGCGGAAGGTGGTGCCTTCAAACGGCGACCAGCCGCACTTGGACAGCACGTCCTCGCGCTTCACCGTGAACGGCACATCTTCCACCAGTACCAGATCGGCGAAATAGCCTTCGCGCAGGAAGCCGCGTTCTTCCACGTCGAACAGCTGCGCCGGAGCGTGGGCGAACTTCTGTACCACCTGTTCGCGGGTGAGCTTGCCCTCGTGCACGCGCTCCAGCGCCGCGACCAGCGCGTACTGCACCAGCGGCAGGCCGGACGGTGCCTGCGCGTAGGGCTTCTGCTTCTCTTCCCAGGTATGCGGGGCGTGGTCGGTGGCCAGCACGTCCAGCACGTCATCGGCCAGCGCGGCGGTGATCGCCTCGCGGTCGGACACGTCCTTGATCGCCGGGTTGCACTTGATCAGGTTGCCCTTGGTCGCGTAATCGGGGCGGGCGAAGTGCAGGAAGTGCACGCAGGTCTCGGCGGTGATCTGCTTGCGGCTGCCGTCGGCGCGGATCAGCGGACCCTTCTCGAACAGCGCCAATTCGTCGGCGGTGGAGATGTGCAGCACGTGCAGGCGGGTACCGTGCTTGCGTGCCAGCGACATCGCCAGTCGGGTGGATTTGAGGCAGGCCTCACGCGAGCGGATATCCGGGTGCATCTCCGGGGTCAGCGCATCGCCGTACTTTTCCTGGAAGGCCTTCAGGTTGGCGTCGATCATCGGCGTGTCTTCGCAGTGCGTGATGATCGGGGTCGGGCATTCGCGGAAGATCGCGTCCAGGGTTTCCGGGTTGTCGACCAGCATGTTGCCGGTGGAGGCTCCCATGAACACCTTCACGCCTGGTGCCTTCTTCGGGTCCAGGGCGCGGATCGCATCGAGGTTGTCGTTGCTGGCGCCGTGATAGAAACCGTAATTGGCCCAGGCCCGGCCTTTGGCCAGTTCGTACTTGGCTTCGAGGATGGTCGAATCCAGGGTCGGCGGGTTGGTGTTGGGCATGTCCATGAAGCTGGTCAGGCCGCCGGCCACGGCCGCGGCCGATTCGCTGGCGATGTCGCCCTTGTGGGTCAGGCCCGGTTCGCGGAAGTGCACCTGGTCATCGATCATGCCCGGCAGCAGCCAGCGCCCGGCCGCATCCACCACCTGCTCACCGTCACGCGGGGTCAGGCCGCTGCCGATCTGCGCGATGCGGTCGTTCTCGATGCGCAGGTCGCCGTTGAAGGTGCGGCCTTCGTTGACCATGCGGGCATTGCGGATGAGCGTGGAGGGCATGTCAGTGTTTTCCTGTGCAGCGGCAAGAGGGGTCGTCGGCGCGCTTGGGGACGGAGTCGAGGCCGCCCGGATGGAACGGGTGGCAACGCCCCAGCCGTCGCAGCGTCAACCAGCAGCCACGCAACGGGCCATGGACGGAGATGGCTTCCATCCCGTATTCGGAGCAACTGGGGACAAAACGGCAGCGCGGCCCGAGCAGGGGGCTGATGAGGCGCTTGTACAAGCGCAGTACGGCAATGAGAAGGCGGCCGATCACCCGTTAATGATATGCCAGTTGGCATTGCCGCAGGATTTGTCGCAGGATGCGCGAGGGTTGCCGATGTGGCGTTGCTGCTTCAGCGGCCCGCCGGGCGCGCTGATGCGCTTGGTCAGGTTCCGAACTGCGCGAACGGTCCGGTGACACCATCGAACCGATTCTGCACGTGTCGAGCATCCGTTCAGATTGAACGGGCTGGCGCGGTTGCCGCTGCTGGTCGGGTAGGCTATAAAGGCCCGCTTTCCCGGGCCCCGGGGGAAACAAGGAAGAGCGTTTCGTGGCTGCTAAAAAAACTGCAAAGAAGGCCGTCAAGGCCGCCAAGAAAACCGCCAAGCCTGCAGTAACGAAGGCGGTGTCCAAGCCAGTTGCGAAGAAGCCGGTCACCAAGGCCGCCAAGCCGGCAGCCAAGAAGGCGTCCGCCAAAAAAGTGGTAGCAAAGAAGGTGGTAGCCAAGAAGGCGCCGGTCAAGAAGGCTCCCGCCAAGAAGACCGTAGCAAGAAGACCGTAGCCAAGGCGGCTCCGGTCAAGAAGGTGGTAGCCAAGAAGGCGGCACCGGCAGCCAAGAAGGCCGTCAAGAAGGTGGCCAAGCCGGTCGCCGCGCCGGTCAAAAAGGTCGCCAGCAAGCCCGCTCCAGCTCCTGTTGCCAAGAAAGTGCCTGCCAAGCCCGCCGTGGCCAAGGCAGTCAAAACCCCCGTCGCCAAGCCCGCGGCCAAGTCCGTACCGAAGCCGGCTCCCAAGCCGGTGACGGCCAAGTCTGTCCCGGTCAACGTCGCCAAGACGGCCGCAGCTCCGGTTACCCAACCGGTTGCCGCCAAGCCATCGCCTGCGACCAAGACCCCGCAATCCAAGAATCCCGTGTCTGCACCGAAATCCCACGTAAAAAATTCCGTCAAGGCCCCCGTCAAGTCCGCTGCGCCTGTTGCCGTCCGTCCGGTCGGCAAGGTCGCCGTGGCCGTCACCGCACGCTCGGCCGCTCCGGCTCCGCGCAGCAAATACAAGGTGGTGGAATACAAAGTCGATGACGCCACCGGTCGTCCGATCCTGCCGGAGGGCTACAAGCCGTCGGCGGATGAGGAATACATGAGCGCGCTGCAGCAGGAATACTTCCGCCAGCGTCTGCAGGACTGGCGCGCTGATCTGGTCGAGGAATCGAAGCAGACCATCGAGAACCTGCGCGAAGAAGTGCGTGATATCGGTGACGAGGCCGAGCGTGCCACGCGCGAGACCGAGAACTCGCTCGAGCTGCGTACCCGTGACCGCTACCGCAAACTGATCGGCAAGATCGACAGCACGCTCAAGCGTCTGGAAGCCGGTGATTACGGCTACTGCGTGGATACCGGCGAGGAAATCGGCCTGGACCGCCTGGAAGCCCGTCTCACCGCCGAGCGCACGATCGATGCGCAGGAGCGCTGGGAGCATCTGCAGAAGCAGCAGGGCGAATAAGTCCCGCCGCACCGCTGATGCCATCCGGAACCCCGCCACGGCGGGGTTTCCTTGTTGAGGAGAGACGCAATGTCTGATGCCGAAGTTTTCATGCGTCGCGCGGTGGCGCTGGCCCGCGACAACATCGCCGCGGGCGGGCGCCCGTTTGGCGCGGTACTGGTCAAGGACGGGCAGGTGCTGGCCGAGGCGGCCAACAGCATCCACGCCAGTCACGATCCCACCGATCACGCCGAGATGCGGGCGATCCGCCACGCCAGTGCGCGCCTGCAAAGCCCGCGGCTGGAGGGGTGTGTGATCTACGCCAGCGGCCATCCGTGCCCGATGTGTCTGGCGGCGATGTACCTGTGCGGCATCGAGCGGGCATGGTTCGCCTACTCCAACGAGGACGCGCAGCCGTTCGGATTGTCGACCGCTGCGGTCTACGCGCGTCTGGCGGCGGGCCCGGCCGCAGTGGACTCGGGGTTGCAGTCGTTGCCGCCGGCGGGGGAGGAGGGGCTCTATGCCGAATGGGCCCGGGCGCAGGCCTGAGGCTTATTGCAGGTCACGCAGGTCCAGGCGCCGCAATTGCGGCGCTTTCCATGCGGTGATGCCGGCCACGCCCAGTACCGCGCAGCCGCCGATCACCGCGGCAGGCACCAGCCCGAGCAGGCGCGCCATGCTGCCGGCATAGAACGCGCCCAGTTCATTGGATGAGCTGATGAACAGGCCGTTGATCGAGGAGACGCGACCGCGCATCTCGTCGGGAGTGGCCAGCTGCAGGATGGTCGAACGCACCACCACCGAGACGCCGTCGAAGGCACCGTAGAACAGCAGGATGGCCGCGGACAGCCAGAAGTGCTGTGACAGCCCGAAGCCGATCACGCACAGGCCAAAGCCGGCCACGGCCAACAGCAGGACCCGTCCGGCATGGCGTTGCAGCGGGCGGCGGGCAAGCCATAGTCCGACGCAGATCGAGCCCAGCGCCGGCGCCGCGCGCAGGATGCCCAGGCCTTCCGGACCGTGATGCAGGATTTCCCGGATGAAGGCCGGCAGCATCGCGACGACACCGCCGAGCAGTACCGAGAACATGTCCAGCGCCATCGCGCCGAGCATGATCTGGTTGCCCAGCACGAAGCGCGCGCCCTCGGCGATGCTGGCGAAAATCGGTGCGCGCGACTGCGGCGGCGCCGGTTCGCTGACGCGCAGCGATGCCAGTGCGAGCAGCGCCAGTGTCGCCATCACCGCGGCCACGCCATAGGACAGGCTCTTGCCGCCCCAGGCCACGAGGAGGCCGCCCAGGGCGGGGCCAAGCACCATGCCGGCCTGGAACACCACGCTGCCGAAGCCGGCGCCGCGTGCGAACTGTCCACGCGCGAGCACCCGGGCGAACAGCGCGTTGTAGACCGGCGAGAGGAAGGCGCGCACCACGCCGGTCAGGGCGATGGCCAGGTAGATCGGCCAGGTGCCTTTGAACGGAAGCCAGCCGTTGGTCACCATCACCAGCACCGCAGCGGTGGCGATCAGGCCGAGGCTGGCGGCCATGCCGAGTTTGCGCCGCGGCAGATGGTCGACCAGGTAGCCGGCAAACGGCGCCACGCAGAAGTAGGGCAGCACTTCGGCCAGGCCGATCAGGCCCAGTGAAAATGGATTGCGGGTGATCTCGTAGATGTGCCAGCCGACCGTGATCGCGACGATCTGGTAGGACAGCATCGCCGTGATGCGGTAGGCCAGCAGCTGGGCGAAGCCGGGCTGGCGCAGGATCGCGCCAGGGCTGCTGTCCGTTGCAGCGCTCACTGCTGCTGCGCTTGGGCGGTATCCCGGATGAAGGCCAGCATGGCGGCCAGGCCGTTGCTGCGGGTGGGTGACAGGTGCTTGGCCAGGCCGATAGCGGCGACGTAGTCCGGGGCGGTGGCCAGGATTTCCGCGGCCGAGCGGCCGGAGTAGACGCGCAGTGCCAGGTAGATCAGGCCCGAGACGATGGCCGAGTCACTGACCGCATGGAAGACCAGCTTGTCGGCGTTGCCTTCCGGAACGATCCACACCATTGACTGGCAGCCGTGCAGGCGATGTTCCTCACTCTTCCATTCCTCCGGGAAGGTGGGCAGCTTGCGGCCCAGATCGATCAGGTACTGGTAGCGTTCGGACCAGTCCCCGAAGAAGGAGAACTCTTCGGCGATCGTGGCCTGGGCATCGGCGGCGGTGGGTTCGAGCGGAAACGGGGTATCAATCACTTCAGTATCCGGTTGTCGGTCAGGGCAGGGGGCGGCGACTCAGCCGCGCTTCCAGCGCACGCCCTGCGGGGTGTCTTCCAGCACGATGTTCTCGGCGGCCAGCTGGTCGCGGATGGCATCGGCGCGGGCGAAGTCGCGAGCCTGCTTGGCGGCGATGCGTTCATCGATCAGGGCCTGGATGCGGGCATCATCGCCGGCATCGGTGCCGCGGCTGAACCAGTCGGCCGGTGCCTGCTGCAGCAGACCCAGCGCCAGACCGGCGCCGAGCAGCTCGGCCTTCAGGCGAGCCTTTTTCCCGGCGGATTCGGCCCTGCGCGCGTCGCTGGCGATGCGGGCCACTTCGGCCAAGGCCAGCGGCGTGTTGAGGTCATCGTCCAGCGCGGCTTCGACGCTGGATGGGATGGTGGCCATGGCGTCCACATCGGCCAGATCGCGCAGCGTGCCGTACAGACGGTCCAACGTCCGTACCGACTGCTCGATCAGTGCTTCCGACCAGTCCAGCGGCTGCCGGTAGTGGGCCGACAGCAGCGCATAGCGCAGCGCTTCCGGCGGATGCTGCTGCACCAGATCGTGCACGCGTTCAATGTTGCCCAGCGACTTGCTCATCTTGCGCCGCCGAAGTTGAGCATGCCGTTGTGCAGCCAGAAGCGGGCGAAGGTCTTTCCGCCATGCGCGCACTCGCTTTGCGCGATCTCGTTTTCGTGGTGCGGAAACTGCAGATCCACGCCGCCGGCGTGGATATCGATGGTCGGGCCCAGATGGGCGGCGGCCATCGCCGAACACTCGATGTGCCAGCCCGGGCGGCCACGGCCCCACGGCGATTCCCAGCCGGGCAGGTCGTCGGTGGACGGTTTCCACAGCACGAAGTCCCCCGGATCGCGCTTGTATGGCGCCACATCGACGCGGGCGCCGGCCAGCATTTCGTCCGGATCGCGGCGCGAGAGCTTGCCGTAGTCCTTGAAACTGCCCACCGAGAACAGCACGTGACCCTCGGCGGCGTAGGCGTGGCCGCTGCCGATCAGGCCTTCGATCATCGTGATGATGTGCGGGATGTGCGCCGTGGCCTCGGGCTCGATATCCGGCGGCACCACGCCCAGCGCGGCCATGTCCTCGCGGTAGGCGGCCGCGAAACGGTCGGTGATGGCCGAGATCGGCACACCCTGTTCCTTGGCGGCGGCATTGATCTTGTCGTCCACGTCGGTGATGTTGCGCGCGTAACGCAGATGCCCGTAGCGGCGGCGCAGCAGGTCGGCCAGTACGCCAAAGACCACCGGGCCGCGGGCGTTGCCGATGTGCACGTAGTTGTAGACCGTGGGGCCACACACATACAGGGTCGGGGCGGTGGGGTCGAGCGGAGCGAAGGGCTCCAGCTGCCGCGTCAGGTTGTTGTGCAGGCGCAGGGTCATGGGTATCCGGGGGAGAAACGAACCGCGCAATTCTAGCGGTCCCGGCACGGTGGGGCACGTCCGGGCTGGGCAATCGGGTCGTGGACGGGTTATGTTCAGGCCAGCGTCGGCTTGGCTGCCTACACTATCGATCGTGACCCGACTCTTCCCGCTGCGAGTGTTGATGAATCCCGCGCCGTTTTTGTCCGCCCTCTGCCTGCTGGCTTTTTTTGTCGCCTCGGCACGGGCGCAGGAAGCTTCCGAGGTCGATGGCCGCAACCGCGTCGTGGTGGTTGAGAATGTGCGCTACGACTACGCCCAGGTGCTCAACGTCGAACCGGTGTTCCAGACCCTGCGCGCAACCCGCACCGAAGAGCATTGCGAACCTGTCGCCACGCGCACGCTTGCACCGGTGCAGGTGAAGGGGGAGGAGAACAAGGGCGGTTTTCGCCGCTTCTGGGACTCGGTACGGGGTATTTTCGTCAATCGTGAAGAAAGCGCGGAAGACACCGCCGAGGCGCCGCGCATCCATGACACCAGCCGGCATGCCGCGATGCTGACCCCGGAGTGCAAGATCGTCGAGGTGGGCCGTGAATTCCGCCGGCCCATCGCCTATGACGTGGACTATGTCTACAAGGGCGTCAAATTCCGCTCGCGCCTGCCGGAGGATCCGGGAAACCGTTTGAAATTGAGGGTCTCCATCACCCCGGATATCGGCTCGATGGTTGAACAGGCTGCAGGCAATCCCTGATGTTGCGTTGCGACACTTGCGCCCCCCCGGCGTGCGTGCGACCATGCGCGCCGATGAAATCGAACGACGCCCAGCTTGGTATCAGCGCCGCCCGGATGGCCTCCGGTATGACGTCGCGTGCCCGCCGACCGGAACCCCACAATTTCGCTGGGTAACCGGAGCTTCGTGCTGTCTGTTCGGAAAACCCAGCCCAGGCTGGGTTTTTTCGTTTCCGATCCATGAAAAGTTTCAAGCGTAATGAATTGCGCGTCCGCGCACCTTCCGCCGGTAACGACGGATTTCCCCGCAGCGAAGGAAAGATCGATGTCTCTGAAGCACTTCTTGAACACCCAGGACTGGAGCCGCGCCGAACTGGACGCACTGCTCACCCAGGCGGCGTTGTTCAAACAACACAAGCTGGGTGATGACCTGAAGGGTAAATCGATCGCCCTGGTGTTCTTCAATCCGTCCATGCGCACCCGTACCAGCTTCGAGCTGGGCGCGTTTCAGCTGGGTGGGCATGCGGTGGTGCTGCAGCCGGGCAAGGACGCTTGGCCGATCGAGTTCAACCTCGGTACCGTCATGGACGGGGATACCGAAGAGCACATCGCCGAAGTGGCCAAGGTGCTGGGCCGTTATGTGGACCTGATCGGCGTGCGCGCGTTCCCGAAATTCGTGGACTGGAGCAAGGACCGCGAGGACCAGGTGCTCAAGAGCTTTGCCAGGTATTCGCCGGTGCCGGTCATCAACATGGAGACCATCACCCATCCGTGCCAGGAACTGGCGCACATCCTGGCGCTGCAGGAACATTTCGGCACCACCGACCTGCGCGGCAAGAAGTATGTGCTGACCTGGACCTACCATCCCAAGCCGCTCAACACCGCCGTGGCCAATTCGGCGCTGACCATTGCCACGCGCATGGGCATGGACGTGACCCTGCTGTGCCCGACCCCGGACTACATCCTGGATGAGCGCTACATGGGCTGGGCCGAGCAGAACGTAGCCGAGAGCGGTGGTTCGCTGCAGGTCAGCCACGACATCGCCAGCGCCTATGCCGGCGCCGATGTGGTCTACGCCAAGAGCTGGGGCGCGCTGCCGTTCTTCGGCAACTGGGCCCCGGAGCAGCCGATCCGCGACCAGTACAAGCACTTCATCGTCGATGAGGCCAAGATGGCGCTGACCAACAATGGCGTGTTCAGCCACTGCCTGCCGCTGCGCCGCAACGTCAAGGCCACCGACGGTGTGATGGACTCGCCGCAGTGCATCGCCATCAACGAAGCCGAAAACCGCCTGCACGTGCAGAAGGCCATCATGTCGGCGCTGGTGCGCTGAATCCGGACCTCCTGCAACCTTTCCGCTTTCCTCCCCCATGGCGGGCCGCCGGTCCGCTTCACGAGCAACTGACATGACCTCCAAGAAAGACATCGTCCTCGCCTTCTCCGGCGGCCTCGACACCAGCTTCTGCGTGCCGTATCTGCAGGAGCGTGGCTACAACGTGCACACCGTGTTCGCCGACACCGGCGGCGTGGACGACGAAGAGCGCGACTTCATCGAGAAGCGTGCCGCCGAGCTGGGCGTCAGCAGCCATGTCACCGTCGACGGTGGCCCGGCAATCTGGGAGGGCTTCGTCAAGCCGTTCGTGTGGGCCGGCGAGGGCTACCAGGGCCAGTACCCGCTGCTGGTGTCGGACCGTTACCTGATCGTGGACGCCGCGCTCAAGCGCGCCGCCGAGCTGGGCACCAACATCATCGCCCACGGCTGCACCGGCATGGGCAACGACCAGGTCCGCTTCGATCTGGCAGTGAAGGCACTGGGTGATTACGTGATCGTCGCGCCGATCCGCGAAATCCAGAAAGAACACACCCAGACCCGTGCCTACGAGCAGAAGTACCTGGAAGAGCGTGGCTTCGGCGTGCGTGCCAAACAGCAGGCCTACACCATCAACGAGAACCTGCTGGGCCTGACCATGTCCGGCGGCGAGATCGACCGTTGGGAAGCGCCGGGCGAAGGCGCCCGCGGCTGGTGCGCGCCGCGCAGCGCCTGGCCGATCGAACCGCTGACCGTGACCCTGAAGTTCGTCGAGGGCGAGGCCGTCGCGCTGGACGGCAAGGCACTGCCGGGTGAGCAGATCCTGGCCCGCCTCAACAAGATGTTCGCCCCGTACGGCGTGGGCCGTGGCGTTTACACCGGTGACACCGTGATCGGCCTGAAGGGCCGCATCGTGTTCGAGGCGCCGGGTCTGGTCTCGCTGCTGGCCGCGCACCGCGCGCTGGAAGATGCGGTGCTGACCAAGCAGCAGAACCGTTTCAAGCCGGACGTGGCGCGCAAGTGGGTGGAGCTGGTGTATGAAGGCTTCTACCACGACCCGCTCAAGACCGACATCGAGGCGTTCCTGAAGTCCTCGCAGGCCAAGGTCAATGGCGAGGTGGTGCTGGAAACCCGCGGCGGCCGCGTCGATGCGGTGGCGGTGAAGTCCGAGCACCTGCTCAACGCCAAGGGCGCGACCTACGCGCAGTCGGCCGACTGGGGCGTGGAAGAAGCCGAAGGCTTCATCAAGCTGTTTGGCATGAGCTCCACGCTGTACGCGCAGGTCAACCGCTGATCCGCGACGGGCGCCGCTTGGCGGTGCCCGCTGTTGTTTCCGCCCGGCGCACTTGCGCCGGGCTTCCACTGCTTTCTTCCGGTTTGAATGCCCATGACGCAGTTGCTTGACACGACGCTGGACCACCTGCAGGCGCTGGTGTCGTTTGACACCCGCAATCCGCCGCGTGCCATCACCACCGGTGGCATCTTCGATTACCTGCGCGCCAACCTGCCGGGCTTCAATGTCGAGGTGATCGACCACGGTGCCGGTGCGGTCAGTTTCTACGCGGTGCGTGGCACGCCCAAGTACCTGTTCAATGTGCATCTGGACACGGTGCCGGATTCACCGCACTGGTCGGCTGATCCGCATGTGATGCGGCGCCTGGACGACCGCGTGGTCGGCCTGGGGGTATGCGACATCAAGGGCGCCGCCGCCGCGCTGGTGGCCGCCGCCAACCTGACCGATGGCGATGCGGCGTTCCTGTTTTCCAGCGACGAGGAAGCCAATGATCCGCGCTGCATCGCTGCCTTCCTGGCCCGTGGCATCCCCTATGAAGCGGTGATCGTCGCCGAGCCGACCATGAGCGAAGCGGTGCTGGCCCACCGTGGCATCAGTTCGGTGCTGATGAAATTTGCCGGTCGTGCCGGCCATGCTTCGGGCAGGCAGGATCCGTCGGCCAGCGCGCTGCACCAGGCCATGCGCTGGGGCGGAAAAGCGCTGGAACATGTCGAGTCGCTGGCGCATGCACGCTTCGGTGGCCTGACCGGGCTGCGCTTCAACATCGGCCGCGTCGAAGGGGGGATCAAGGCCAACATGATCGCGCCCGAGGCCGAGCTGCGTTTCGGCTTCCGTCCGTTGCCGTCGATGGACATCGACGGGTTGCTGGCCACTTTCGCCGGCTTTGCCGAGCCGTCGGCGGCGCACTTCGAGGAAACCTTCCGCGGCCCGAGCTTGCCGTCCGGTGATATCGCCCGTGCCGAGGAGCGCCGCCTGGCCGCCCGCGACGTCGCCGACGAGCTGGGCCTGCCGATCGGCAATGCGGTGGATTTCTGGACCGAGGCCTCGCTGTTCTCGGCCGGTGGCTACACCACGATGGTGTATGGCCCGGGCGATATCGCCCAGGCCCATACCGCCGATGAGTTCGTCACGCTGGAACAGTTGCAGCGTTATGCGGAGTCGGTGCTGCGGATCCTGCAGCGCGGCGCCTGAAGCACGTGACCCGGCGCGCTGCGCCGGATTCTCCCCTGCGACCGCGGTCGCCCCGATGAAGCAAGACATGTCCCCTGCCATGCAACCCCACCGCCAAACCCGCCAGACCATCGTGCGCCTGCTCTCGAGCATGGCCAGCGCCAAGGAGATCAGCCAGTACCTGAAACGGTTCTCGCAGCTCGATGCCAAGCGCTTTGCCGTGGTCAAGGTCGGTGGCGCGGTATTGCGCGACGATCTGGAAGCGCTGACCTCGTCGCTATCCTTCCTGCAGGAGGTCGGCCTGACCCCGATCGTGCTGCACGGCGCCGGCCCGCAGCTGGATGCCGAGTTGTCGGCGGCCGGAATCGAGAAGCACACCATCGACGGCTTGCGGGTGACCTCGCCCGAAGCGTTGGCGATCGTGCGCAAGGTGTTCCAGAGCTCCAACCTGAAGCTGGTGGAAGCCCTGCAGCAGAATGGCGCACGTGCGACCTCGATCACCGGTGGTGTGTTCGAGGCCGAATACCTCGACCGCGATACCTACGGTCTGGTCGGCGAGGTCAAGGCGGTGAACCTGGCGCCGATCGAGGCGAGCCTGAAGGCCGGTTCGATCCCGGTGATCACCTCGCTGGGCGAAACCCCGAGCGGGCAGATCCTCAACATCAACGCGGATTTTGCCGCCAATGAGCTGGTGCAGGAGCTGCAGCCGTACAAGATCATCTTCCTGACCGGTACCGGTGGCTTGCTCGATGCCGAGGGTCAGGTGATCGATTCGATCAACCTGTCCACCGAGTACGACCAGCTGATGGCGCAGCCGTGGATCCACGGTGGCATGCGGGTCAAGATCGAGCAGATCAAGGACCTGCTGGACCGCTTGCCGGAGGAGTCCTCGGTGTCGATCACGCGTCCGGCCGATCTGGCCAAGGAGCTGTTCACCCACAAGGGCTCGGGCACGCTGGTGCGTCGCGGCGAGAAGGTGCTCAAGGCGACATCGTGGGATCAGCTCGATACCGCGCGGCTGAAGACGCTGATCGAATCCACTTCGGCCGTACGCTGGTGCCGGACTACTTCGAGAAGACCAGGCTGCTGCGCGCCTATGTCAGCGAGCACTACCGCACCGCGGTGATCCTCACTGATGAGGCCGAGGGCGTGTACCTGGACAAGTTCGCCGTGCTGGACGACGCACAGGGTGAGGGGCTCGGGCGTGCGGTCTGGAACGTGATGCTGGAGGAAACCCCGCAGCTGTTCTGGCGCTCGCGCAACGGCAACCCGGTCAACCATTTCTACTATTCCGAATCCGATGGCTGCTACAAGCTCGACCACTGGAAGGTGTTCTGGTTTGGCGCCGACGATTTCGACAGCATCAAGGGCTATGTGAAGCACTGCGCCGAACGCAAACCGAGCCCTCCAAGGCTGAGTGATGCTGCCGCACTCGGCCACTGCGTGGAGCACCGTGCCGACCCTGCGGGGCCGGCACGTAACGCTGGAGCCGTTGCAGATGTCGCACGTGCCGGCGTTGCAGCGGGCGCTGGGTGAGGGCGAGCTGTCGCGCTGCTGGTACACCAATGTGCCCGCGCCGGAGGATGCCGCACGTTATGTCACTGCGGCACTCGAGGCGCAGGTGCAGGGCAGGGCGCTGGCCTTTGCGGTCGGCAACGCCCGCGGTGAGATTGTGGGCAGCACGCGCTTCTACGCGCTGGACGCGGATGTGCCTCGGCTTAATATCGGCTACACCTGGTATCACCCCAGCGTCCAGCGCACCGGGCTGAATACCGAGGCTAAGCTGCTGTTGCTGCGGCACGCCTTCGAAACCCTGGGCTGTATCAGTGTCGGCTTCGAGACCAGCTGCTTCAACCAGGCCTCGCGCAATGCCATTGCCCGGATCGGTGCCAAGCAAGATGGTGTGCTGCGCAACCACAAGCGTCACGCCGACGGGTCGCGCCGCGACACCGTGGTGTTTTCCATCATCGACTCGGAATGGCCGGCGGTGAAAGCCAACCTGCAGTTCCTTCTGGATTCGCACTCATGACTGACAAGAAATTCTCCCTGGGCATCGTTGGCGCCCGCGGCTACACCGGCACCGAGTTGATCAAGCTGGTGGCCGCGCATCCGCGGATCGAGCTGGCGTTCGTGTCTTCGCGCGAGCTGGCTGGCCAGCGCGTGGCCGACCATAACCCCGCCTATTGTGGCGAGCTGCGCTACGAAAACCTGGATGCCGATGCGGTGGCCGCCAAGGGCGTGGACGCGGTGGTGCTGGCGCTGCCCAACGGCAAAGCCGAGCCGTTTGTGACCGCGCTGGACGCGGCCCGGCCAGACACGGTGATCGTCGATCTTTCCGCCGATTACCGCTTCGACAACAGCTGGTACTACGGCCTGCCGGAGCTGACCCGTGGGCGCTATGCCGGGCACAAGCGCATCAGCAATCCGGGCTGCTACGCCACCGCCATGCAGCTGGCGATCACGCCGCTGCTGTCACAGCTGGCCGGCCCGCCGACCTGCTTCGGCGTGTCCGGCTGGTCCGGTGCCGGTACCACGCCCTCGGACAAGAACAATCCCGAACTGCTGCGCGACAACCTGATGCCGTATGCGTTGACCAACCACGTGCACGAGCGCGAGGTGTCGACCCAGCTCGGTGTGCCGGTGGAATTCATGCCGCATGTGGCCCCGCACTTCCGCGGCATCACCATGACCGTGAATCTGTGGCTGCAGCAGCCGCGCAGCCGCGAAGAGATCGTCGCGCTGTATCAGCAGCGCTATGCCAACGAGCCGCTGGTGGAGGTGGTCGATGAGGCGCCGTGGGTCAGCCGCATTGCCGGCACGCATGGCGTGCAGATCGGTGGCTTCACCCTGGCGCCGGGCAACAAGCGGGTGGTGGTGGTGGCGACCATCGACAACCTGCTCAAGGGCGCGGCCACCCAGGCCTTGCAGAACCTCAACCGGGCTTTGGGGCTGGATGAGCTGACCGCCATTCCGCACTGAACCTCTCGCACAACTGACGGGATATCCCCATGACCAACCTGCTCTGGCAGAAACCCGGTGTCGCGGTTGACGCCAAGATCCAGACCTTCCTCGCCGGCGACGACGTGATCCTCGATCGCGAGTTCTTCCTGCACGACATCCAGGCCAGCACCGCCCATGCTGAAGGGCTGCAGCACATCGGTATTCTCAGTGCCGATGAACTGGCGGCGCTCAAGCGCGAACTGGTGGTGCTGGCCGAGGATTTCCGCAGCGGCGCCTTCGTGCTGGACGAGCAGTACGAGGATTGCCACTCGGCCATCGAGGCACGCCTGACCGAGCGTCTGGGTGATGCCGGCCGCAAGATCCATACCGGGCGCAGCCGCAACGACCAGATCCTTGTGGCCACGCGTCTGTGGCTGAAGGAGAAGCTCGAACGCGTTGCGCAGATCAGCGTCGAGGTCGCCAAGGTGGCCTTGGACCGCGCCGCCGCCGAACAGCGGCAGCCGTTGCCGGGCTATACCCATATCCAGCGCGCCGTGGTGTCCTCGGCGGGCATGTGGTGGGCCGGCTGGGCCGAGGCTTTCATCGACAACGCCATCCGCGCCCGCGACACCCGCGCGTTGATCGATACCAACCCGCTGGGCACGGCCGCCGGCTACGGCGTCAACCTGCCACTGGACCGCGAACACACCACCGCCGCGCTGGAATTCTCGCGGATGCAGATCAGCCCGATCTACGCGCAGCTGTCGCGTGGCAAGTTCGAACTGGCCGCGCTGGAAGCGCTGGGTGGCGCCACCCTGGATCTGCGCCGCATCGCCTGGGATCTGTCGCTGTTCACCACCGGTGAGTTCGCTTTTGTCGCGCTGCCGGCGCAGTACACCACCGGCAGCTCGATCATGCCGAACAAACGCAATCCCGACGTGATCGAGCTGATGCGGGCCACCCATGCCAGCGTCGCCGCCGCACGTACCGAGATTGAGCAGCTGCTGTCGCTGCCGTCCGGTTACCAGCGCGACCTGCAGAACTCCAAGGGTGCCATCGTGCACGGCTTCGGTCGTGGACTGGCGGCACTGGAGCTGCTGCCGGCGCTGCTGTCCAATCTGGATTGGCGCGATGACAACATCCGTGCCGCGATCGATTCGGGTATGTATGCCACCGATGTGGCGGTGGAAGCCGCGGTGGCCGGTGTGCCGTTCCGCGACGCCTACAAGGCCGCTGCCGAGGCCGCCGACAGCGCAGGGCAGGGGCGTA
>NZ_BAZI01000026.1 GCF_001310775.1 Stenotrophomonas pictorum JCM 9942 | reverse complement strand
CCTCTGCAGTATCCAGCGGCACAACTGCTGGTTACGCGAATGGCGGGCCGGGAACCCCGGTCCGCCTTCGCCGTCTAAGGGACGTGTAAACAGGCCAAGTCATACGCCAGTAGCTCAATTGGCAGAGCAGCGGTCTCCAAAACCGCAGGTTGGGGGTTCGAGTCCCTCCTGGCGTGCCACTTGCCACACTCTATCCAGTGACCTTGGTCGCACCAGCAGCAAGAGTCGGATGAATAGCAAGATCGAGCACTCCAAGAGCACCGCATCGGGTGTTGATATCGCCAAGTACGTCGGGGCTGCATTGTTGGCTCTGGCGGGTCTGTTCTTCTGGTTCTGGTTTTCCTCGCCCGAGCAGGCAGCCCGGTTGGGTGCCTGGTCGGGCCAGTTGCGTGTGCTGGCGGTCGTCGTCGGGCTGGTGGCAGGTGTTGCCGTGTTTATGATGACCGGTAAGGGGCATCAGGTTCGCGAATTTCTTTCCGAATCCCGTTTCGAGCTGCGCAAGGTTGTGTGGCCGACCCGCCAGGAAGCTATCCGCATGACGTGGGTGGTAATTGTGGTGGTGATCGTGCTGAGCCTGCTGCTGGGTGGTTTTGATTTCGTGAT
Organism: Stenotrophomonas pictorum JCM 9942; assembly: GCF_001310775.1. Classification (GTDB taxonomy): domain Bacteria; phylum Pseudomonadota; class Gammaproteobacteria; order Xanthomonadales; family Xanthomonadaceae; genus Stenotrophomonas; species Stenotrophomonas pictorum. The sequence continues at coordinate 15,797 of NZ_BAZI01000026.1, read as the reverse complement.
CCAGAAACTGACCCAGTGGTTCTTTGGGCGTTGAGGAGTTAACAGTGAAACGTTGGTACGTCGTCCACGCCTATTCAGGTTTTGAGAAGTCGGTTGCGCAGGCGTTGCGTGATCGCATTGTGCGTGACGAGATGCAGGAGCGTTTCGGTGATGTGCTGGTTCCCACCGAAGAGGTGGTCGAGATGCGCTCCGGTCAGAAGCGCCGTTCCGAGCGCAAGTTCTTCCCCGGGTACGTGCTGGTTCAGATCGAAACCCATGAAGAGGCCGGTATTCCGCGTATCGACAACGAAAGCTGGCATCTGGTGAAGGAAACTCCGAAGGTCATGGGTTTTATCGGTGGCACTGCCGATCGCCCGTTGCCGATTCGCGACGAGGAGGCGGCCGCCATCTTGGATCGTGTCCAGGAAGGTGTGGAGAAGCCGCGTCCGAAGGTGCTGTTCGAGCCGGGTCAGATGGTCCGTGTCATCGAGGGGCCGTTCAATGACTTCAATGGCGTCGTCGAGGAAGTCAATTACGAAAAGAGCCGCCTGCGTGTTGCGGTGCTCATTTTCGGTCGTTCCACGCCGGTGGAGCTGGAGTTCGGTCAGGTCGAAAAGGCCTCTTGATCGATAGGCATTCGCCCATTCAGGCGATTGGCGTAAAAGTTGCTATAATTTTCGGCTCTTTCCTCGGAAAGGTGCGATCAAGGGCTGCCGAGAGGTGGCCTTTGGTGTGATTTCAAAACGCGAAAGCCGGGACGCGTGATTCCCGGTCCGATGGGGAGCCTGTTGTCGAAAGGCGCTAGCACCCGGAGAAAAACTCATGGCTAAGAAAGTAATTGGCTACATCAAGCTGCAGGTGAAGGCCGGTCAGGCCAACCCCTCGCCGCCGGTCGGCCCGGCGCTGGGTCAGCGCGGTCTGAACATCATGGAATTCTGCAAGGCGTTCAATGCCGCCACGCAGAAGCTGGAGCCGGGTCTGCCGGTGCCGGTGATCATCACGGCCTATTCGGACCGTACCTTCACCTTCATCACCAAGAGCACCCCGGCCACCGTGCTGCTCAAGAAGGCTGCCGGCATCACCTCGGGCTCGAAGAAGCCCAACACCGACAAGGTGGGCAAGGTCACGCGCGCGCAGCTGGAAGAAATCTGCAAGGCGAAGGAGCCGGATCTGACGGCTGCTGACCTGGACGCCGCCGTGCGTACGATCGCGGGCTCCGCCCGTTCCATGGGCCTGGTGGTAGAGGGTTAATCTGATGGCACAGACCAAGCGTGAGAAGGCCATCAAGGCCGCCGTCGTTCCGGGCAAGGCATACGCCTTCGAAGAAGCGATCAACATCCTGAAGACCGCCACCAAGGCCAAGTTCGTCGAGTCCATCGACGTTGCTGTGCGCCTGGGCGTGGATGCGAAGAAGTCCGACCAGCAGGTGCGCGGTTCGACCGTGCTGCCGGCCGGTACCGGCAAGTCGGTCCGTGTGGCCGTGTTCGCTCCGGCCGGTGCCAAGGCGGATGAAGCCCTGGCCGCTGGCGCCGAAGCCGTCGGTATGGACGATCTGGCCGAGAAGATGCAGGCCGGCGATCTGAACTATGACGTGGTCATCGCCACCCCGGACGCGATGCGCGTCGTGGGTAAGCTGGGCACCGTGCTGGGCCCGCGCGGCCTGATGCCGAACCCGAAGGTCGGCACTGTGTCGGCCAACCCGGGCGAAGCGGTGAAGAATGCCAAGTCGGGTCAGGTGCGCTACCGCACCGACAAGGCCGGCATCATCCACTGCACCATCGGCAAGGCCAGCTTCGACAACGCCGCACTGCAGTCGAACCTGCAGGCGCTGCTGGTCGATCTGATCAAGGCCAAGCCGGCCACCTCGAAGGGCACCTACCTGCAGAAGGTTTCGGTGAGCTCGACGATGGGCCCGGGCGTGACGGTTGATCAGTCCTCGCTGACCCTGAAGTAATCGTTTCAAGCGGGTGCGGTGCCTATGGGCGCCGCATCCGTCATTTTGAAGGCGTTGCCCGGGTCCGCCCGGGTGATAGCGTCAAAGACCGCAGGCGCGGTCAGCGCATACCGGCGACGGGCACGGAAGCTCGATCTGGCAAGGAGTCGCCGCCGGCATAGCGGGAGCGCTTAATCGATTCGTTCTGAATCACCCTGCGTAGATGGTGCCGCCTTTCTGGAATTTTTCTGGTTCACGCACGTCTGGGGTAACCCAGGTTCGCCCACTCCAGCTCTAGAACGGCCACCACCGGAGCGTCACCCCGATGCTCCCGGCGTCCAGGATGGAAGCCGCCCAGGACCGCACACGGCAGGAGCCGTAAGCGGAGTTCAATAGGAGGAGTGCAATGGCTCTCAATCTGTCCCAGAAGCAAGAAGTAGTCGCCGAGCTGGCAGACGTCGCCGCCAAGGCCCACTCCTTGATCGCAGCCGAATACGCTGGCACCACGGTCGCCAGATGACCGCGATGCGCAAGCAGGCGCGTGAAACCGGTGTTTTCTTGAAAGTTGTCAAGAACACGCTGGCCGCACGTGCCGTTGAAGGCACCGATTTCGCATGCGCCCAGGACCAGCTGGTTGGTCCGCTGCTGTATGCGTTTTCGCTCGAGGAGCCCGGCGCAGCCGGTCGCCTGATCAAGGATGCCGCCAAGGGCAATGACAAGCTGAAGGCGAAAGTCGTGGCAATCGGCGGGGAACTGTTCCCGGCTGGCCACGTTGACGTGCTGGCATCGCTGCCGACCCGTGATCAGGCCCTGGCCATGCTGGCCCGCGTCCTGACCGAGCCGGTCACCATGTTCGCGCGCGCCGTCAAGGCTGTCGGTGAAAAGCAGGAAGGTGGCGCAGCTGCAGAAGCTGCCGAGCCGGCTGCTGAAACCGCCTAAGTTCGACGTCCCCGTGGTTCCGTACGGAACCTCAATCCAGAATATTTTCAAAAGGTAATCAAAATGTCCCTTACCAACGATCAGATCGTCGACGCAATCGCCGAAAAGTCCCTGATGGAAGTGATGGAGCTGGTCAAGGCCATCGAAGAGAAGTTCGGCGTTTCCGCCGCTGCTCCGGTTGCCGTTGCCGCTGCCGGCCCGGCTGCTGTGGTTGAAGAGCAGACCGAATTCAACGTCATCCTGAAGGATGCCGGCGCCAAGAAGGTCGAAGTGATTAAGGCCGTTCGTGCCATCACCGGCCTGGGCCTGAAGGAAGCGAAGGATCTGGCCGAAGCCGGTGGCGTCGTGAAGGAAGGCGCTTCGAAGGAAGACGCCGAGAAGTTCAAGAAGGATCTGGAGGCCGCCGGTGCTACCGTCGAGCTGAAGTAATCAGTTCTTGCATCGTCATCGATTCACGGCGATGCAGCCAAGGCTGGGGACGTAAGTCCCCGGCCTTTGGTCGTTTCAAACCGCAAGTGGATTGCGGGTGTGGTACCTGGCGCGCGGTTGGTGACGATCTGACGCGCTGGTAAAGCCCAACTCCGTGTTCCAAGCGAGTTGGCAGTTGGAAGTAGCAGGAGAAGGCGTGCTGGTGCCGGCAATACCAGCGACTTCCAACTGGCAATTCAAGTTTCCTTACGGGTCGTGGACGCACGGCTCGCACAACAAGGTGGAAGACCTCATGACGTCCTATTCGTACACCGAAAAAAAGCGAATCCGCAAAGACTTCGGCAAGCAGCGCTCGATCCTCGAAGTGCCGTTCCTGCTCGCCATCCAGGTCGATTCGTACCGCGAATTCCTGCAGGAGAACGTTGATCCGGCCAAGCGCTCGGAGCACGGCCTGCATGCCGCACTGAAGTCGGTGTTTCCGATCTCCAGCTACAGCGGCAACGCTGCGCTGGAATATGTCGGTTACAAGCTGGGCGACCCGGTGTTTGACGAGCGCGAATGTCGCCAGCGTGGCATGAGCTACGGCGCGCCGCTGCGCGTGACCGTACGCCTGGTCATCTATGACCGCGAATCGTCCACCAAGGCGATCAAGTACGTGAAGGAGCAGGAGGTCTATCTGGGCGAAATCCCGCTGATGACCGACAACGGCACCTTCATCGTCAACGGTACCGAGCGCGTCATCGTGTCGCAGCTGCACCGTTCGCCGGGCGTGTTCTTCGACCACGACCGTGGCAAGACCCACAGCTCGGGCAAGCTGCTGTACAGCGCCCGCATCATTCCTTACCGCGGTTCCTGGCTGGACTTCGAGTTCGACCCGAAGGATGCGCTGTTCACCCGTATCGACCGTCGCCGCAAGCTGCCGGTATCGATCCTGCTGCGCGCGCTCGGCTACAGCAACGAAGAGATGCTGGCCGAGTTCTTCGAGATCAACACGTTCCACATCAACCCGGACGAGGGCGTGCAGCTGGAGCTGGTGCCGGAGCGTCTGCGTGGTGAAACGCTGAACTTCGACCTGGCTGATGGTGACAAGGTCATCGTGGAAGCCGGCAAGCGCATCACCGCCCGCCACATCAAGCAGCTGCAGGCCTCGGGCATCGCCGCGCTGGCGGTGCCGGACGACTACCTGGTCGGCCACATCCTGTCGCACGACGTGGTCGATGCGAACACCGGTGAGCTGCTGGCCCAGGCCAACGACGAGATCACCGACGAGCAGCTGCAGAACTTCCGCAAGGCGGGGGTGGATGCGGTCGGCACCCTGTGGGTGAACGATCTGGACCGCGGTCCGTATCTGTCCAACACCCTGCGTATCGATCCGACCAAGACGCAGCTGGAAGCGCTGGTCGAGATCTACCGCATGATGCGTCCGGGCGAGCCGCCGACCAAGGATGCCGCGCAGAACCTGTTCCACAACCTGTTCTTCACTTTCGAGCGTTACGACCTGTCCACGGTCGGTCGCATGAAGTTCAATCGCCGTGTCGGCCGCAAGGAAGTCACCGGCGAAGCGGTGCTGTACGACCGCAAGTACTTCGGCGAGCGCAACGACGAGGAATCCAAGCGTCTGGTTGCCGCCCATGGCGAAGGTTCGGACATCCTGGACGTGATCAAGGTGCTGACCGAGATCCGCAACGGTCGTGGCGTGGTCGATGACATCGATCACCTGGGCAACCGTCGCGTGCGTTCGGTCGGTGAAATGGCCGAGAACGTGTTCCGCGTCGGCCTGGTCCGGGTCGAGCGCGCGGTCAAGGAACGCCTGTCGATGGCCGAGTCCGAAGGCCTCACGCCGCAGGAGCTGATCAACGCCAAGCCGGTCGCTGCCGCGATCAAGGAATTCTTCGGCTCCTCGCAGCTGTCGCAGTTCATGGACCAGAACAACCCGCTGTCGGAAGTGACCCACAAGCGTCGTGTCTCGGCATTGGGCCCGGGCGGTCTGACCCGCGAACGTGCCGGCTTCGAAGTGCGCGACGTGCACCCGACCCATTACGGCCGCGTCTGCACCATCGAAACCCCGGAAGGCCCGAACATCGGCCTGATCAACTCGCTGGCCGTGTACGCCCGCACCAACGAGTACGGTTTCCTGGAAACCCCGTATCGCAAGGTGCACGACGGCAAGGTCAGCGACGATATCGAGTATCTGTCGGCGATCGAAGAAAACGAGTACGTCATCGCCCAGGCCAATGCCCTGACCAATGGCGACAACATGCTCACCGAGACCTTCGTGCCGTGCCGTTACCAGGGCGAATCGCTGCTCAAGCCGCCGGCCGAAGTGCACTTCATGGACGTCTCGCCGATGCAGACCGTGTCGGTCGCCGCGGCGCTGGTGCCGTTCCTGGAGCACGATGACGCCAACCGTGCACTGATGGGCGCCAACATGCAGCGTCAGGCCGTGCCGACGTTGCGTGCGCAGAAGCCGCTGGTCGGTACCGGTATCGAGCGTGCCGTGGCGCGTGACTCCGGCGTGACCGTGAACGCCCGTCGTGGTGGCGAGATCGTGCAGATCGACGCCGGCCGCATCGTGGTCAAGGTCAACGAGAACGAGATCACCGACGCCGCTGATGCCGGCGTGGACATCTACAACCTGATCAAGTACACCCGCTCGAACCAGAACACCTGCATCAACCAGCGTCCGCTGGTGAACGTGGGTGATGTGATCGCGCGTGGCGACGTGCTGGCCGATGGTCCGTCCACCGATATCGGTGAGCTGGCGCTGGGTCAGAACATGCTGATCGCGTTCATGCCGTGGAACGGCTACAACTTCGAAGACTCCATCCTGCTGTCCGAGCGTGTGGTGGAAGAGGATCGTTACACCACGATCCACATCGAAGAGCTGACCTGCGTCGCGCGTGACACCAAGCTGGGGCCGGAGGAAATCTCGGCCGACATCCCGAACGTGTCCGAGCAGGCGCTGAACCGCCTGGACGAGTCCGGCGTGGTGTACATCGGTGCCGAAGTGCGCTCCGGCGACATCCTGGTGGGCAAGGTCACGCCGAAGGGCGAGAGCCAGCTGACTCCGGAAGAGAAGCTGCTGCGCGCGATCTTCGGTGAGAAGGCGTCCGACGTTAAGGACAGCTCGCTGCGCGTGCCGCCGGGCATGGACGGCACCGTCATCGACGTGCAGGTCTTCACCCGCGACGGCATCGAGAAGGACAAGCGTGCACGCCAGATCGAGGAAAGCGAGATCAAGCGCGTCAAGAAGGACTTCGACGACCAGTTCCGCATCCTGGAAGCGGCCATCTATGCCCGTCTGCGCTCGCAGATCGTGGGCAAGGTCGCCAACGGCGGTGCCAGCCTGAAGAAGGGCGACATCGTCTCCGACGCGCTGCTGGACGGGCTGAAGAAGTCCGACTGGTTCACCCTGCGCATGAAGGATGACGACGCGGCCGAAGCCATCGAACGCGCGCAGATGCAGATCCAGGCGCACGAGAAGGAATTCGAGCGTCGCTTCGCCGACAAGCGCGGCAAGATCACCCAGGGTGACGATCTGGCACCGGGCGTGTTGAAGATGGTCAAGGTGTTCCTGGCCGTGAAGCGTCGCATCCAGCCGGGTGACAAGATGGCAGGCCGTCACGGCAACAAGGGTGTGGTTTCCAACGTGGTGCCGGTCGAGGACATGCCGTACATGGCTGACGGTACCTCGGTGGATATCTGCTTGAACCCGCTGGGCGTGCCGTCGCGTATGAACATCGGCCAGATTCTGGAAGTGCACCTGGGCTGGGCCGCAAAGGGTCTGGGCAAGCGCATCCAGAAGATGCTCGAAGAGCAGCGTGCGGTCAGCGAGCTGCGCGAGTTCCTGGGCAAGATCTACAACCACGACAACGGCACTGCCGGCGAGCGCGTGGACCTGAGCCAGTTCAGCGACGAGGAGCTGCTCGGCCTGGCCAAGAACCTGACCGACGGTGTGCCGATGGCTACCCCGGTGTTCGACGGCGCCCACGAAGACGAAATCCGCGAGATGCTGAACCTGGCATACCCGGATGGCGCTCCGGAAACCGAACGTCTGGGCTTCAACGCCACCAAGACGCAGATGCAGCTGCATGACGGCCGTACCGGTGAGGCGTTCGACCGTCTGACCACGGTGGGCTACATGCACTACCTGAAGCTGAACCACCTGGTCGACGACAAGATGCACGCCCGTTCGACCGGCCCGTACTCGCTCGTCACCCAGCAGCCGCTGGGCGGCAAGGCGCAGTTCGGTGGCCAGCGCTTCGGTGAAATGGAAGTCTGGGCGCTGGAAGCCTACGGCGCGGCCTACACCCTGCAGGAGATGCTGACGGTGAAGTCCGATGACGTGCAGGGCCGCAACCAGATGTACAAGAACATCGTCGACGGTGAGCACGAGATGGTCGCGGGCATGCCGGAATCCTTCAACGTTTTGGTGAAGGAAATCCGTTCGCTGGCCATCAACATGGAACTGGAAGGCAACTGATCGCGCAGGCGCTGCTGCATCTGATGCAGCAGCGCCGCCCGCAGTGAACTGACAGCCCATCGACAAAGATTTCCTCCTTTCGGAGAACACCATGAAAGACCTGCTCAACCTCTTCAACCAGCAGCGCCAGACGCTGGACTTCGACGCGATCAAGATCGCGCTGGCCTCGCCGGACCTGATCCGTTCGTGGTCCTTCGGCGAAGTGAAGAAGCCGGAAACCATCAACTACCGTACCTTCAAGCCGGAACGCGACGGCCTGTTCTGTGCCGCCATCTTTGGCCCGGTCAAGGACTACGAGTGCCTGTGCGGAAAGTACAAGCGCATGAAGCACCGCGGCGTGGTCTGCGAGAAGTGCGGCACCGAGGTGACCCTGGCCAAGGTGCGCCGCGAGCGCATGGGCCACATCGACCTGGCCTCGCCGGTCGCCCACATCTGGTTCCTTAAGTCGCTGCCCAGCCGCATCGGCCTGATGCTGGACATGACCCTGCGCGACATCGAGCGCGTGCTGTACTTCGAAGCCTACGTGGTGACCGAGCCGGGTCTGACCACGCTGGAGCGCCGTCAGCTGCTGACCGAAGAGCAGTACCTGCAGGCCCGCCAGGAGCACGGTGACGATTTCGACGCCGCCATGGGCGCCGAGGCCGTGTTCGAACTGCTGCGCACCATCGACCTGCAGGCCGAAATGGTCCGCCTGCGCGAGGAAATCGCCAGCACCGGTTCGGAAACCAAGCTCAAGCGTCTGACCAAGCGCATCAAGCTGGTCGAAGCCTTCCTTGAATCGGGCAACCGTCCGGAGTGGATGGTGATGACCGTGCTGCCGGTGCTGCCGCCGGATCTGCGTCCGCTGGTGCCGCTGGATGGTGGCCGCTTCGCGACCTCGGATCTGAACGATCTGTACCGCCGCGTCATCAACCGCAACAACCGTCTGCGTCGCCTGCTGGAGCTCAATGCGCCGGACATCATCGTGCGCAACGAAAAGCGCATGCTGCAGGAATCGGTTGACGCCCTGCTGGACAACGGCCGCCGCGGCCGCGCCATTACCGGCACCAACAAGCGTCCGCTCAAGTCGCTGGCCGACATGATCAAGGGCAAGCAGGGTCGGTTCCGCCAGAACCTGCTCGGCAAGCGCGTGGACTACTCGGGCCGTTCGGTGATCACCGTCGGTCCGTACCTTAAGCTGCACCAGTGCGGCCTGCCGAAGAAGATGGCGCTGGAGCTGTTCAAGCCGTTCGTGTTCGCCAAGCTGCAGCGTCGCGGCTTGGCCACCACCATCAAGGCCGCCAAGAAGCTGGTCGAGCGCGAAGAAGGCGAAGTCTGGGACATCCTGGAAGAAGTCATCCGCGAACATCCGGTGCTGCTGAACCGTGCGCCGACCCTGCACCGTCTGGGCATCCAGGCGTTCGAACCACTGTTGATCGAAGGCAAGGCCATCCAGCTGCATCCGCTGGTGTGTACCGCATTCAACGCCGACTTCGACGGTGACCAGATGGCCGTCCACGTGCCGCTCTCGCTGGAAGCCCAGCTGGAAGCGCGTGCGCTGATGATGTCCACCAACAACATCCTGTCGCCGGCCAACGGCGAGCCGATCATCGTGCCGTCGCAGGACGTGGTGTTGGGCCTGTACTACATGAGCCGCTCGCTGGTGAACAAGAAGGGCGAGGGCATGGTCTTCGCCAACACCGACGAAGTGAAACGCGCTACGACAACCGTCTGGTCGAGCTGCATGCCCAGGTCAAGGTGCGTATCACCCACGTCGAGCGTGATGCCGATGGCAACAAGGTCAAGCGCACCTCGATCGAGGACACGACCGTGGGTCGTGCGCTGCTGAGCGAGATCATGCCCGAGGGCCTGCCGTTCGAGCTGTGCAACACCGAGATGACCAAGAAGAACATCTCGCGCCTGATCAACCAGAGCTACCGTCTGCTGGGTCTGAAGGACACCGTGGTGTTCGCCGACAAGCTGATGTACACCGGCTATGCCTACGCCACCCGCGCCGGCGTGTCGATCGGTATCGACGACATGCTGATCCCGGATGCGAAGAAGGGCATCCTGGGCGAAGCCGAAGCTGAAGTGCTGGAAATCCAGGAGCAGTACCAGTCCGGTCTGGTCACCGCTGGCGAGCGTTACAACAAGGTGGTCGACATCTGGTCGCGCACCAACGAGCGCATCGCCAAGGCGATGATGGAAACCATCGGTACCGAGAAGGTGGAAGACGCCGAAGGCAAGGTCGTCGACCAGAAGTCGATGAACTCGCTGTACATCATGGCCGACTCCGGTGCGCGTGGTAGCCAGGCGCAGATCCGTCAGCTGGCCGGTATGCGTGGCCTGATGGCGCGTCCGGACGGCTCGATCATCGAGACGCCCATCAAGGCGAACTTCCGCGAAGGCCTGAACGTACAGGAGTACTTCAACTCCACCCACGGTGCCCGTAAGGGTCTGGCCGATACCGCGCTGAAGACGGCGAACTCCGGTTACCTGACCCGTCGTCTGGTCGACGTGGCCCAGGACGTGGTGATCACCGAAGTCGACTGCGGCACCGTCGAAGGCCTGACCATGACGCCGATCGTGGAGGGCGGCGACGTGGTGGAGCCGTTGAAGGACCGCGTGCTGGGTCGCGTGGTTGCCGAGGACGTGTTCCTGCCGGGCAACGACGAGGATCCGATCGTGACCCGCAACACGCTGCTCGACGAGCAGTGGGTGGCCAAGCTGGAAGAAGCCAGCGTGGAGTCCATCAAGGTCCGCTCGACCATCACCTGCGAATCGGCATTCGGTGTCTGCGGTCTCTGCTACGGCCGCGATCTGGCCCGTGGCCACATCGTCAACATCGGTGAAGCGGTCGGTGTGATCGCCGCGCAGTCGATCGGTGAGCCGGGTACCCAGCTCACCATGCGTACGTTCCACATCGGTGGTGCGGCATCGCGTGCGGCGGCGGTGGACAACATCACCGTCAAGACCACCGGTTCGGTGAAGTTCTCCAACCTCAAGCACGTCGAGCACGCCAACGGTTCGCTGGTGGCGGTGTCGCGTTCGGGCGAAATCTCGGTCCTGGATCCGCACGGTCGCGAGCGTGAGCGCTACAAGCTGCCGTACGGTGCCAACATCACGGTCAAGGACGGTTCGGAAATCAAGGCTGGCCAGACCGTGGCGACCTGGGATCCGCATAACCACCCGATCGTGTCGGAAGTGGCCGGTTTCATCCGCTTCATCGACTTCATCGACGGCGTCACCGTCATCGAGAAGACCGACGAGCTGACCGGTCTGGCCTCGCGTGAAATCACCGATCCGAAGCGTCGCGGTTCGCAGGCCAAGGATCTGCGTCCGATCGTGCGCATCGTCGATGCCAAGGGCAATGACCTGACCATCCCGGGTACCGATCTGCCGGCGCAGTACTTGCTGCCGCCGCGCTCGATCGTCAACCTGCAGGACGGGGTGCCGGTCGGCGTGGGTGACGTGGTCGCCAAGATTCCGCAGGAAGCCTCCAAGACCCGCGACATCACCGGTGGTCTGCCGCGCGTTGCCGACCTGTTCGAAGCGCGCAAGCCGAAGGATCCGGCGATCCTGGCCGAGCGTTCGGGTATCATCAGCTTCGGCAAGGACACCAAGGGCAAGCAGCGCCTGATCATCAAGGACACCGATGGTTCGGAGCACGAAGAGCTGATTCCGAAGTACCGCCAGATCATCGTGTTCGAAGGTGAGCACGTGAGCCGCGGCGAAACCATCGTGGACGGCGAGCCGAGCCCGCAGGACATCCTGCGCCTGAAGGGTGTGGAAGAGCTGGCCCGCTACTTGGTCAAGGAAATCCAGGACGTGTACCGCCTGCAGGGCGTGAAGATCAACGACAAGCACATTGAAGTGATCTCGCGTCAGATGCTGCGCAAGGTGGAAATCACCGATCAGGGCAACAGCAAGTTCCTGAATGGCGAGCAGGCCGAGCGCCAGCGCGTGATCGAGGAAAATGCGAAACTGATCGCCCGCAATGAGCTGCCGGCCCGTTTCGATCCGGTGCTGCTGGGTATCACCAAGGCCTCGCTGGCGACCGAATCGTTCATCTCGGCCGCATCGTTCCAGGAAACCACGCGCGTGCTGACCGAAGCGGCCGTCCGCGGCACCTCGGACAATCTGCGCGGTCTGAAGGAAAACGTGATCGTCGGCCGCCTGATTCCGGCGGGTACCGGTCTTGCGTACCACACCAAGCGCCGTCGCAGTGCGTCCGGCCTGACCGAGTCTGAAATCCAGACCCTGTCCGGCACCGCAGCGGCTCCCGAAGTGGAGGTTGCAGCCCCGGAAGTCGAACAGACTGTCGGTGGCGAAGAGTAATAGTGACGACTGGCCGGCCCGTTCGCGGGCCGGCGGTTCGACCTGAACGGGGTACATGGAGGCCCCCCTGTAACGGCTCTGGATCAGGGCCGGCCTGACTGAGGCGCGTTTGACTGTGCTTTTGACGGGTTGCTACAATCGTCTGTCTCAGCAGGCCAAAAATTTGGCCTGCTTTACAATTTCCGCATCTCTGGCCGTTTTTACGGCCCCAATCAGAAGAACCTACTGATGGCGACGATCAACCAGCTGGTCCGCAAGCCGCGGCAAGCGACCACGTACAAGAGTGCCTCGCCGGCACTCGACAAATGCCCGCAGCGTCGTGGCGTTTGCACCCGTGTTTACACCACCACCCCGAAGAAGCCGAACTCGGCTCTGCGTAAGGTTGCCAAAGTGCGCCTGACGAACCAGGAAGAGGTCATCAGCTACATCGGTGGTGAAGGCCATAACCTGCAGGAGCACTCCGTGGTCCTGATCCGCGGTGGTCGCGTCAAGGATCTGCCGGGTGTGCGTTACCACACCGTGCGCGGCTCGCTCGATGCTGCCGGCGTTGCCAAGCGTCGCCAGGCCCGTTCCAAGTACGGCGCCAAGCGTCCGAAGGCTTAAGGAGTAGACTATGTCCCGTAAAGGTAATACTCCGCAGCGCGCTGTCCTGCCGGATCCGAAGCACGGAAGCGAAACCATCGCCCGTTTCATCAACATGGTCATGCTCAGCGGCAAGAAGTCCGTCGCCGAGAAGATCGTGTATGGCGCCATGGACGTGATCGGTGAAAAGAACCCGAACGCCGTTGAACTGGTGCAGAAGGCCCTGGACAACGTTGCTCCGTCGGTCGAAGTGAAGTCGCGCCGCGTTGGTGGTGCCACCTACCAGGTGCCGGTCGAAGTGCGCTCCTCGCGCAAGATGGCGCTGGCCATGCGCTGGCTGATCGATTCGGCCCGCAAGCGTGGTGAAAACACCATGCCGCGCAAGCTGGCTGCTGAACTGCTGGACGCTTCGGAAAACCGCGGCGGCGCTATCAAGAAGCGCGAAGAAACCCACCGTATGGCGGAAGCGAACAAGGCGTTCGCGCACTACCGCTGGTGAGTTCCAAAGGGACCTTGAGTACTGGGTCCCGGGCACCAACTGGTGCCACTGTGGCGCTTTGAGCGCCGCTTCAACCCGAAGGCCGCCGAAAGGCGGCGTTCGGCCATTCCGAAATACGAAGAATCTGAGAGGCTCCCTGTGGCCCGCACTACTCCCATCGAGCGTTACCGTAACTTCGGCATCATGGCCCACATCGATGCCGGCAAGACCACCACGTCCGAGCGCATCCTGTTCTACACCGGCAAGAACCACAAGCTGGGCGAGACGCACGATGGCTCCGCCACCATGGACTGGATGGAGCAGGAACAGGAGCGTGGCATCACGATCCAGTCCGCTGCGACCACCGCGTTCTGGAAGGGCATGGACAAGTCCCTGCCTGAGCACCGCTTCAACATCATCGACACCCCCGGGCACGTCGACTTCACCATCGAAGTGGAGCGCTCGCTGCGCGTGCTCGATGGTGCCGTGTTCGTGCTGTGTGCCGTGGGTGGCGTGCAGCCGCAGTCGGAAACCGTGTGGCGCCAGGCCAACAAGTATCAGGTTCCGCGCATTGCGTTCGTCAACAAGATGGACCGCACCGGTGCCAACTTCTTCAAGGTCCGTGACCAGCTGAAGGCCAAGCTCGGCGCCGTTGCCGTGCCGATGCAGCTGCCGATCGGCGCTGAGGAAGGCTTCAAGGGCGTCGTCGATCTGCTCAAGATGAAGGCGATCCACTGGGATGAAGCGTCCCAGGGCATGAAGTTCGAGTACGCCGAAATTCCGGCCGAGCTGCAGGCGCCGGCCGAAGAGGCTCGCAACTTCATGGTGGAAACCGCCGCTGAAGCCAGCGAAGAGCTGATGGAAAAGTACCTGGGTGGCGAAGAGCTGTCCGAGGCCGAGATCATTGGCGCGCTGCGTACCCGTACGCTGGCCACCGAGATCGTGCCGATGTACTGCGGCTCGGCGTTCAAAAACAAGGGCGTGCAGGCCATGCTCGACGGCGTCATCCAGCTGCTGCCGTCGCCGGTGGACGTGCCGGACGTCAAGGGTGTGGACGTCGACGACGAAACCAAGGAAATGACCCGCAAGTCCGACGACAAGGCTCCGTTCTCGTCGCTGGCGTTCAAGATCATCACCGACCCGTTCGTCGGCGCGCTGACCTTCTTCCGTGTCTACTCCGGCACCCTGAACGGTGGCGACACTGTGCTGAACTCGGTGAAGAACAAGAAGGAGCGTATCGGCCGCATCCTGCAGATGCACTCCAACAACCGCGAGGAAATCAAGGAAGTGTTGGCCGGTGACATCGCCGCTGCCGTGGGTCTGAAGGACACCACGACGGGTGACACCCTGTGCTCGATCGATGCACCGATCGTGCTTGAGCGCATGACCTTCCCGGAGCCGGTCATCTCGATGGCTGTCGAGCCGAAGACCAAGACCGACCAGGAAAAGATGGGTCTGGCCCTGGGCCGTCTGGCGCAGGAAGATCCGTCGTTCCGCGTCAAGACCGACGAAGAATCCGGCCAGACCATCATCTCGGGCATGGGCGAGCTGCACCTGGACATCATCGTTGACCGCCTCAAGCGCGAGTTCAACGTTGAAGCCAACGTCGGCAAGCCGCAGGTGGCCTACCGTGAAACCATCCAGCTTCTGACGTCAAGTCCGATTACAAGCACGCCAAGCAGTCCGGTGGTAAGGGCCAGTACGGTCACGTTGTGATCGAGCTGTCGCCGATCACCGCTGAAGACCGCGCCGATCCGAAGATCGCTCCGCTGATCAAGGACGATTTCCTGTTCATCAACGACATCACCGGCGGCGTGATCCCGAAGGAATTCATTCCTTCCGTGGAAAAGGGCCTGCGCGAAACCATCACCAGCGGTCCGCTGGCTGGCTTCCCGGTGGTGGATGTCAAGGTCAAGCTGGTGTTCGGCTCGTACCACGACGTCGACTCCTCGGAAATGGCGTTCAAGCTCGCTTCGTCGATGGCCTTCAAGCAGGGCTTCGCCAAGGCCAAGCCGGTGCTGCTGGAGCCGATCATGAAGGTCGAGATCGTGACCCCGGAGGATTACCAGGGCGACGTGATGGGCGACGTGAGCCGCCGTCGTGGCGTGCTGCAGGGCTCGGGCACCACCGGTGACGGTTCGGCCAGCATCATCAATGCGATGATCCCGCTGGGCGAAATGTTCGGTTACGCCACCGCGCTGCGTTCGCAGACCCAGGGTCGCGCAACCTTCACGATGGAATTCGACCATTACGAGCCGGCGCCGAACAACATCGCCGAAACCGTCATCAAGAAGGGCTGAGCCTCGCTCAGCCTCTTCTGACCCCACTTACGAACTATTTAAGGTAGAACAAAAATGGCAAAGGGTAAGTTCGAACGTACCAAGCCGCACGTCAACGTCGGCACCATCGGTCACGTCGACCATGGCAAGACCACGCTGACCGCTGCGCTGACCAAGATTGGCGCTGAGCGCTTCGGTGGCGAATTCCACGCGTACGACGCGATCGACAAGGCTCCGGAAGAGAAGGCCCGCGGTATCACGATTTCGACCTCGCACGTCGAATACGAATCCGCCACCCGTCACTACGCCCACGTGGATTGCCCGGGTCACGCCGACTACGTCAAGAACATGATCACCGGTGCCGCCCAGATGGACGGC